>CAZSAN010000001.1:0-3077 GCA_964604985.1 uncultured Candidatus Saccharibacteria bacterium
CGATCCGCGGCCAATTGGTTGTTAGGAACAGTATCGATATTGGAGGTTCTGCCGCTGGCCTGGGGCATGTGGCGGGACATACAGTCCGGCAGATACGGCATAGATATACTCGCCGCCACAGCGATTCTTACATCCGTCATACTCGGACAATACTGGGCAGCCATAGTAGTTGTAGTGATGCTTACCGGCGGTGAAGCGCTCGAGGACTATGCCGAGCATAGGGCTCGGCGGGAACTTGATGCCCTGCTCAAGCAGGCTCCCCAAAAAGCCAGGGTACTGCGCAAGGGTAAGACCCAGGAGGTAGCAGCTAGCGAAATCCGGATCGGCGACAAGATCATAATCAAAGCCGGGGAGTTGGTACCGGCCGACGCCTTGATCATCGAAGGCACGGCCAGCTTCGATGAATCGTCGCTTACGGGCGAAAGCCTGCCGCAGACCAAGGAACCAGGCAGCCAACTGCTTAGCGGTTCGATCGATATGGATGGTGTCGTGACCGCCAAGGCCATAGCTACGGCCGAGGATAGCCAGTACCAGCAAATAATCAGACTGGTTCAGAGCGCCGCGGCCAGTAGGGCGCCGTTCGTCAGATTAGCCGACCGATACAGCCTGCCCTTCACTTTCCTGTCGTTCGGATTAGCGGGAACCGTGTGGGCGCTGAGCGGAGACGCCATACGCTTCTTGGAAGTCATAGTGGTAGCCACGCCTTGCCCCCTGCTGCTGGCCGCACCCATAGCGCTGATAAGCGGTATGTCGAGAGCCAGCCGGCACGGCGTGATAGTTCGCAGCGGTTCGGCCTTGGAACGTTTGGCCGAGGTCAAGACCTTTGCCTTCGACAAGACCGGCACGCTTACTAGCGGCAAATTGCAAGTAAGCGCGGTAAAGGCTTTCGGTAATCAGACGGAAGAATACGTACTAGGGTTGGCAGCCGGTCTTGAACAGGCTTCCAACCATGTGCTGGCTGACGCCATCGTTGAAGCGGGTCGTCAGCAAGACATCAAGGCGATAAAAGTAAAGCACGTCAAGGAAATAGCAGGGCATGGGCTTCTGGCCACTATAAAAGGCAAGGCCGTCATGGTGGGCAACCTTAAGCTTCTCGCTGATAATAATATAGAGATACCTACCAAGTTCAAGCAGGGGTCCGTTAAACATACCGCGGCCTATGTGGCTTTGGACGGAAAACTGATCGGCGTAATAACGCTGCGGGATGAGGTACGTCCTGAGAGCGCGGACACCATCGAGCAGCTCAGACATATGGGCATCCAGGAGTTCATCATGGTCACCGGAGATAATAAGCCGGCGGCACAAAGGATTGCGCAGCAGTTAGGGATAAGCCATGTGCACGCTGGCGCCCTGCCAGCTGACAAGCTGCGGGTGCTGGACGAGGCGGAACACCGGCCGTTGGCGTTCGTGGGAGACGGCGTGAATGACGCGCCGATACTTACCGCTTCCGACCTGGGGATCGCGTTGGGAGCCCGCGGCGTGGCCGCAGCCAGTGAATCCGCGGACGTAGTCATCATGCCTGATAATCTGGCAAGCGTGGCATTCGCCACTTCCGTCGCCAAGCGCACTTTCAGGATAGCCAAACAAAGCATATTGGTGGGTATTGGGCTGAGCCTGGGTCTGATGGCAATCTTCGCGACAGGAAAGTTCACGCCGCTGGCCGGAGCCATCATACAAGAGGGCGTCGATGTGGTCGTCATCCTGAACGCCCTGCGCGCTCACTCCTGACGATACTGAGTAGATAGTCCTAGTATTGAAGTAATAACCAGGCTGTTATGACCGGTACCAGTAGGTTGTCGAGGCCGGCTACGCCCAAGTTCTCTATCACGGCTGCCAGAGCCGCGGCAGCTAGCATGAACAGCACTCCTAGATGTACATGGGCCACATGAGTGTAGAAAACCAGTATGGCCAGCGAGGTGGCGAAGAAGGTGATGCTGCCTATCAGGCTCTTGCGATGGGAGAACACAAGGTATGATTGTTTTCCGAACCGCACACCCATGACGGCAGCAAGACCATCTGCCAGGCTCATCTGTAATAGCGCTGCCATGTAGATCCATTTATCGTGCGTCATCAACGTCACCGCGCCTACGGCAAGCGCGAAGTATAATTCTCCCAACGTGGGCCGCTGGACGCTATGGATGGCTTTGAAAAGATGAAGATATTTGGACACGCCTACCACGACCAAGAAGCCTATGCTAAGGAATCTTATCTGGTTCCATGTGAGGAAAAACGGCCAGAATGCCACGAAGCTGCCTACTGTTATGTGCACGAACTTGCGGCTGAATTCGCCATGCGTTATACGGCGCCGCCACCATAGTTCACTACCCAGAAGTATCAGAAGCACCGCCACTACCGTAAGGACAAGATTCATGCTCCACATTGTACGCTATTTTCATGGTCGGGGTGAGAGGATTTGAACCTCCGACCTCATCGTCCCGAACGATGCGCGCTACCAGGCTGCGCCACACCCCGACGTACACTCCGAAAATTGCTTACAGCTATTATAGCTTCACGCCGTTGATTTGTATAACCTTGAAGCCTTCGCCTGGATCATAGGAAATCTCAGCATATGCGGCGTTGCCGAAAGAACCGGCGGGCAGGTCGTTATACGTATATCCCGCAACCTTCATTATGGTCACGCGTATGGCGCTGCCGTGGGCCGCGACCAGAACGGTCTTGCCGGGATTACTCCGCGATATCTCCTCCAGCGTAGGCACGAAACGCGCAGCAAGCTCCTCATCGCTTTCGTAATCAGGGACGTGTTTGTACACCCAGCTCTTCTCATGCGTCATGCCATGCCTTTTGGCGCTCAGCTTGTCATATACATGTTGCGGACCGCCGTCCAGGGAGCCGAAGTCCCGCTCACGCAGGGTGTGCATACGGTTTGAGTCAGCAACTGGCTTACCATATAAGATCTCGGCGGTCTCGGTGGCACGCTTCAGGTCAGAGCTATAGACTTCGTCAAATTTGACGTCCTTGAGACTCTGCTTGGTTTCCCTGACCTGCTCCCTGCCTTGTTCGGTCAGCTCGTAATCGCTATGTCCGCTGACTATCCCCTCCTTGTTAGAGACAGATTC
>CAZSAN010000002.1:0-4234 GCA_964604985.1 uncultured Candidatus Saccharibacteria bacterium
CAGGTCGGCGAGGACAATGCCGCCCTGCTCGGCGCGCTGCTGGTCACCAAGATACAGTTGGCGGCCATGAGCCGGGCAAACATAGCGCCGACCGAGCGCATACCGTTCTATCTGTACGTGGACGAATTTCAGAATTTCGCCACGGACAGTTTCGCCACGATCTTAAGCGAAGCCCGGAAATATGCCCTGAACCTGACGGTCGCCAACCAATATATAGCGCAGATGTCGCAGGACGTGCGCGACGCCGTATTCGGCAACGTGGGCTCTATGGTAGCGTTCCGCATGGGCGCGGATGATGCCAGGAGCATGCAGAAGTATTTCGAACCCAAGTTCGAAGAATACGACCTGGTACATATGAACAACCGCAACTTCGTTATCAGCATGACCATAGACGGGGAGAAGACCCAGGCGTTCTCCGGCACGACGCTGGACCTGCCGGAGCACCAGGCGGATCAGAGCGGCCATATAGTCGAGAACTCCCGCCGTAATTTCGCCGTATCGCGGGCAGCGGCCGAAGAATACATCCACGGCCGCTATGAGCTAGGTCCTAAGTCTCATAGCACAATCCCCAGCCATAGACAGCAGAGACCGCCTAAACACCACGATGCCGATACGCGTGAGTCGAGGGTGCGCCCGGCCCCTAGGCACAAGGAGCAGGATATTAGTCCCTCGGACGCCAAGGATCCAAGCAAGCCGGATACGGCCTCCACCATGGGGCATACGGCGGTAGGCTCAGTGGTGGAGAGGGTCAAGCTCAAGCGCAAGCGCCGACGCAACCGCAAAAAGAAAAATAAAGAGAGCCTGGCCGAGACCGACAAGACCACGGAACGCACCATATTCGAACGATAAATCTAACAATAGCTCCAAAGTAATCTGCTAGTATGTATCCTAATCATGAGTGATAAGCCCTCGGCACATCCAGGAGAACCGCATAAGTCGCATAGGGCCAACTGGCTCAGGGCCGGCGTACTTGGTGCTGATGACGGCATAGTGTCTACCGCCAGCCTGATGCTGGGCGTGCTAGCGGCTTCAGCCAGCCGTTCCGCGATACTGACCGCTGGTATAGCCGGATTGGCCGCCGGCGCGCTATCTATGGCGGTAGGCGAGTACGTGTCGGTAAGTTCACAGCGTGATTCCGAGAAGGCGGACATAGCCATGGAAAAGCGTTCCTTGTCGGAAAATCCGAAAGAAGAACTGGCGGAGCTGGCAGCCATATATGAGAGCCGGGGTCTGGATCGTAAGCTGGCCCGGGAGGTCGCCAAGCAGATGCATGAGCATGATGCCTTGGATGCACATGCCCGCGATGAGCTGAATCTGGACCAGGAGGCTTTGGTCAGTCCGCTGCAGGCGGCCGTGGCCTCTGCAATCTCTTTCTCCGTAGGCGCGCTGGTCCCTATCATGGCGGCATTCCTATCCAAAGGCCATGCCGACGGACTGGTGCTAGTCATAGCTTCACTCATGGCGCTGGCCGTATCCGGGGCCATAGGCGCGTTCATAGGCGGTGGCCACAAGGTCAGGGCGGCCAGCCGCGTCTTTCTGGGCGGCGGAGCGGCCATGGCCATCACAGCGCTTATAGGTCATATAGTGGGCCGCGCGATCTAACATTGATTAACATCTTTCCCAAAAACAGGGCGCTTTACCTAGTTGTAGGGTAAAATAGAGCTTGATGAATTATTCCCGATATATCAGGGAGCAGTCAGTCGCGTTGACACTCACCGTAGTCACGTTCCTGGTCCTGGTAGCTGCCCTCTGGGTCGAAGTACACCTACTGAACCGTGTTACCGACGATAATATATTGCTGAAGATACGGCCTGCCGACGTATTGGTAGGAGCTACCGTATACCTTAAGACCGCCATAGACTTCGTGATATTCATAGCGCAGCTCATGAGCAAGAACCCGGGACTAAAAGGCCGCATAGGCATAGAGATAGGCACGGCCCTAGGCAACGGCATAGGTACCATGATCGTCTTGCTCATCTGGGTATTCTTCAAAGAAGTGGACTGGCTCCTGGCACTGATGATACTCATAGCCGCACTCGTTCTGTTGCGCCTGGCCCAGGACACGCTGGTGCATGCTAAGGATTACCACAGGCGGTTGGATAGGATGGCCGAAGGTTTGGACGGCTTCCTGAGCGTGGTCAATAAAATTACTGATCCAGTATTATCCCGTATCGTACCTTCACAGAGTATAAAAGTGGAGCATAAAGGTACGTTGACGGCGTTGCTGCTGATGTCATTCACGGTACCCTTCATACTCGGACTGGACGACTTCGCCGGCTATGTGCCGCTATTCAGCATAGTAAACGTGTTCGGATTCTCGGTCGGAGCTATGCTCGCGCATATGGTGTTGAACATATCGTTGTATTTATCGCCGGGACGCACCATAAATGCTGTGAAAAATCCGGTACTGTCGTTCGTCGGCAGCTTGGCGTTCGTCGGTCTTGCAACCTGGGGCTTCATAGAGGCTTTCAGGCTACTGGTCTTGCACGGCTGACGCACATACTCTCAGCAACGCTTCAGCCAAGAGTCGTAATCTCCCAATACTATAATACTTATAGCTATAATTAGATGATATGAAGAAAATCGCACTCTCGGCATTCGTAATCGTATCGTTCCTGTTGTACAGTTTTGGAATCAGGAACAGCGACTCGCCGTTGCTAGTCTCGCCTAAGACTTCCTCCTCCGGCAATGGTAGCAATGCTTCTGGGAGCACGGGAAGCTCGCTATCCGTCAGTTCCGGCGGCAGCTCAGGCGGCAATACGGGAGGTGCATCATCTTCTTCGGCCGGTACTTATAAGGATGGTACATATACCGGTTCGGTGGCAGATGCTTTCTATGGCAACATCCAGGTCCAAGCGATCATCAAAGGCGGCAAGATAACCGATGTCAAATTCTTGCAGTATCCTAATGATCGGCCTAACTCGGTAGCCATCAATCAGCAGGCCATGCCTTATCTGAAACAGGAGGCTTTGCAGGCCCAGAGTGCAAACGTAGACGGCGTCTCAGGGGCCACTGATACCAGCCAGGCGTTCGTACAGTCACTGTCATCGGCGCTCCAGCAGGCTATGTAGCCTATGAAGAGGACGGAGCTGATAATGGGCATGCCGGTCACGGTTGAGATCACGGGCCATGAGGGCGCCGAGGCGGCGATCAGCGACACGTTCAAGTTTTTCCGTGAAATTGATGCCAGGTATAGCACTTACAAATCCGACAGCGAGATTTCTCGTATAAACGGCGGGCTGCCCGAAAGCCGCTGGAGCAACGAGATGAAGCAGGTGCTTGCGCTGTGCGAGCAGACCAGGAAAGACACGCACGGGTTCTTCGACATAACGAAGGATGGCATGCGCGATCCATCAGGGCTGGTCAAGGGCTGGGCCATAAAGGGTGCGGCCCGCAGATTGCTCCGGCGGGGTATAAAAGATTTCTGTCTGGAAGCTGGCGGCGACTTCCAGGTTGCCGGCGGTAACGCGCAAGGCCAGCCCTGGAGGATAGGTATCCGCAATCCTTTTGACCGCGACGAGGTAGTCAAGGTAGTGGCCTTGCCTGCGGGTGAAGGCATGGCTACCTCGGGTACCGCTATCCGCGGACAACACATATACGACCCCCATAACCCAGGTGCACCCATAAAGGGTATCAAGAGTCTGACGGTCATAGGCCCGGACATCTATGAGGCCGACCGTTTTGCTACGGCCGCATTTGCCATGGGCAAGGAAGGCATAGGATTCATAGAGTCGCTTGAAGGACTCGAAGGCTATATGATAGACGACGATAAGACCGCGACCTTCACCAGCGGTTTCGAGAGGTACGTAGTCTGATGTTCAGATATATAGATTCACTGCTGGACATGACCACGATGTATCGTCTTCTCCTGTATTACCTCATGTTGTTGCTGGGTGCGGCAACCGTGCTCGCCGGGGTAGGCTACATACACTATAATCCATATGCCATAGCGCTATCTGCCGTTTATCTGACGGCGATCTGCTGGGTCAGCAATGCAGTGTTCGCATATGGGTTCGAGGCCCCGACCAACAAGGAATCAAGCCTGATAACCGCCCTGATACTGGCATTGATTATATCGCCCGTGAGCACGTTTGCCGGAGCATTATTCCTCACGGCCGCCGCCGGTCTGGCCATAGCTTCCAAATACATGTTGGCCATGGGGCGTAAGCACGTCTTCAACCCTGCAGCGATCGCCGTCGTACTGACTGCCGTGGGCGCCGGCCAGACGGCCAGC
>CAZSAN010000003.1:0-5712 GCA_964604985.1 uncultured Candidatus Saccharibacteria bacterium
GATGGTCTCCGGGTATTTGGGCCGCACTAGCTGTATGATCCGGTTCAGCAGCTTCGTCAGGAAAACGAAGAAACTGTTGATACGCTGCTTGCTATCTATAATGAACAGGAACCCTAGCGTACCTATCACCAGCAGCGTGGACAAGGAACCTGCTACCAGCATCACCAGGTTGCTGACTCGGCCCATGACCGCCAGGCTCAATACGCCGAAAATCAGCAGCAGCTCGAACGCTATCAGATAGAGCCCTATCTTCATGACATGGATGAACGTAGCCTTGCCGCTGCTCAATGACCTGCCCTGCCTGAGCCTGAGCGTAAAGTATGAAAGCCCGGTGACACCGCCGCTAGGAAAGACGTGGTTGACGAAATTCAGCTCCAGGGACGCCTCGTACAAGTACTTGTACGATAATTTGTTGCCTACTATGGCGAACAGGCGCTGGTACATGCGGGCCTGGGCATGATAATTGACCAGTTCGACAGGTATTATGAGCAGCAGGGCCCAGGCATGGACGTTCCGCAGATTGCGGAAACTATTTACGATGTCGTCACGTACCAGGTATATAAGCAGCACCAATGCGGCCAGCGTCACGACATTGACGACAAGCTTCCACCGGCGGCGCAACCAATGCTTTTGGCTCATATCAGTTCATTATAGCGGACATCCGCACGGGTTATACTGTAAGCATGCGAAGTCTGATGATACTTGGGCGCCAGCCGGCGCTGGGCCTGGCCGAGCTGGAAAGCCTGTACGGCGCGGCAAAGGTCCGCCCCGTAGGTACCAAGGCTGCCATCGTAGGGGTCGACCCCTGCCTGCTGGCGTTCGACCGCCTAGGCGGCAGCGTAAAGTTCTGCAAGATACTGACCGAGCTTGAGACCACCGACTGGAAAAAGATCGAGGAGTTCCTGGTGAGCGTTTCACCCGGGCATAGCAAGCGCATGCCGGAGGGCAAGATGCGGCTGGGACTGAGCGCCATCGGTCTGAACATCAGCCCTAAGCATCTTTCGTCCACGGCCCTGACTCTCAAAAAGGCTATCCGCGCCACGGGGCGCAACGTCCGTGTCATCCCCAACCAGTCCCTCGAGCTGAACGCCGCGCAAATCATCCACAACCAGCTGACCGGACCCACCGGCTGGGAAATCATCGTCATACGCGATGGCGGCAGATCGATCATATGCCAGACGGTCAAGGTCCAGGACATAGAATCGTACACCAAACGTGACCGCGGACGCCCCAAGAGGGATGCTAAAGTCGGCATGCTGCCCCCCAAGCTGGCCCAGATAATCATAAACCTGGCCGCGGGCGAGCTGCCGGAAGAAGCGTTATCCGACATCTGCTCGATTCCCGAAGGCCACGAGATACCCTTGCCTATCCTAGGCAAGACGCTGCTCGACCCTTTCTGCGGCACCGGCGTGGTGCTGCAGGAGGCCTTGTTGATGGGCTACGATGCCGGTGGCAGCGACCTGGACCAGAGGATGGTGGACTACAGCGTCATGAACGTCAAAACTTGGTTACCAAGTAATTACAAAGTTGATGTCAGTAACGTGGAGATCCAGCAAGGTGATGCCACGGACCATCGATGGGAGCCGCCCGTCGACCTGGTAGCCAGCGAGACCTATCTGGGCCGAGCGTTCACGTCCAGGCCTTCCTCGGACATACTGGAAACGACGGTAGCCGACTGCAACCTGATCATCAAGAAATTCCTGAACAACATCCACGGCCAGCTCAGACCCGGCATCCGGCTCTGCCTGGCCGTACCGGCCTGGCAGACCGCTCCAGGTAAATTCAAAAAGCTACCCCTTATTGACCAGATAGGCGATCTGGGCTATAATCGGGTAACATTCGAGCAGGCGCGGGATGAAGATTTAATCTACTACCGACCCGACCAGGTCGTAGCGCGTCAGCTCATAGTAATAACAAGGAAATAACTCCCTATGTCACATGTGAAAGCCGGCGGTACCGCCAAGAACGTACACGACAGTCCGGGCCAGCGCCTAGGCGTAAAGCTGTTCGGCGGCGCCAAGGTAAAGACCGGCCAGGTCATAGTCCGCCAGGTCGGCATGACCAAGCGCCCGGGCAAAGGCACCAAGATGAGCCGCAACTTCACCATACATGCGGCCAAGGACGGCATCGTCCAGTTCAAGCAGCGCAAAGTCCGCCTGTTCAGCGGCAAGTCCGTCGCCCGCACAGAAGTAACCGTCGAATAATCAAGCTATTTTTCGCTCAGGTGGTGGCGGATACGCTCCACCACGTCGGATATCACGACTTGGGATTTCACCAGGTAGTCATCGGCGCCCAGGGACTTGGCGCGGTCCTGATCGCTCTGCTGGCTCAGGGCCGTCAGCATTATAACTTTCAGGTTGGCGGTTTCGGGGGTGTTCCTAAGTATGTCCAGCACATCGAAGCCGCTGACCTTCGGCATCATCACGTCCAGCAGGACCATGTCCGGATGATATGTCTTGGCATTCGCCAGAGCCTCTTCCCCATCCGATACGTGCCGTACGTCGAAACCTTCGGCCTGCAGGCGCGTTATATAAACGTTCGCTAGGGATTCGTCGTCCTCTACGAGCAATATGCGCTTAGGATGCTTGCCGGGCTCATCACGCGGCGGCCCGCTAGGTGCTGGGGACTGCTGTTGAGGCGCACCAGCAGAGGTAGGTGTGGGTTCCATACAGGTTATGTTAACTTAAGCGGGCGGGATTAGCAATGTTATCACAGCATGGCTTTTATGAAGCCGTCGAACATCGGGTGCGGGCGGCCGGGGCGGCTCTTGAACTCCGGGTGGAACTGGCTGGCCAGGAAGAACGGATGATCCATGCCTTCTATTATCTCTACCAGGTCATTGTCCGGATTAATACCGCTCGCGCGGATGCCCCATGATTCGAAACGGTCGCGGTAGGCATTGTTGCATTCGCCGCGGTGGCGATGGCGTTCCACGATCTTGCTGGTGCCGTAGACCTTGGCTGCCAGACTGCCCTTGGCAAGCACGCAGTTATAGTCGCCCAGGCGCATGGTACCGCCGGTCATCTGCTTGCCTTCCTGGCCGTCCATGGTGACTATCACCTGGTGCGCCGCGTCCGGATCCAGCTCGAACGTGGTGGCGTCCTTTACGCCGTCGTTACGGGCGGCGGCGATGACCGCCATCTGCAGACCCAGGCACAGGCCCAGGTATGGCAGCTTACTCTTGAGCGCGTACTGCGCAGCCTTGATCTTGCCTTCCAGACTGCGCTGCCCGAATCCGCCCGGCACTACTATGCCGTCGTACTGCTTTATTACTGCACCGATGTCAGTACCTGGAGCATCGAACTTCTCGGCATCTATCCAGGTTATATCTACCTTGCACTTATTGTTCCAAGCCGCGCTCTTGAGCGCTTCGAACACCGACATATAGGTATCCGCGTTATCCATATACTTAGCTACGAAACCCACCTTCAGCGTCCGGTCGTAGTCTGCCGTAGCCATGGCTACCGTGGAACGCCATTCCTTAAGTTTAGGCTTGGAAGCCTTCAGAGTGAGGTGCCTGGTGATTACGTCCGCTATGCCCGAATCCTCCAGCGTGAGCGGCACCTGGTAGATGCTCTTGGCATTCGGCAGCAAGGCTATGGCTTCTTCTGGCACACCGCTGAACAGTGCCAGTTTCCGCTTGACGGCTGCGCCGGGCGTCTTCTCGCTGCGGGCCACCAGCACGTCCGGCGTGACTCCCAGTCCGCGCAGCTCGCGCACCGAGTTCTGAGCAGGCTTGGTCTTGGTCTCGTTGCTGGCGCTCAGGTAAGGCAGATACACCACGTGCACGTACGTACAGTTTTCCAAGCCGACCTTCACGCCGAGTTCTCGGATCGCCTCGATGAATGACAGCGATTCATAATCGCCTACTGTGCCGCCGATCTCGACAATGTGCACATCGTAGCCCTCGCCTGCCTTGATGATCCAGTCCTGTATAGCGCCCGTCAGATGCGGAATTATCTGCACGTCGTCGCCGCCGAACTTGCCGGCGCGCTCATCCTGAATAAGTTTCAGCAACACCCGGCCCGCCATCAGCGAGCTCTTACCAGTCATCTCGTTGTCGGTGAAGCGTTCATAATGTCCAAGGTCCAGGTCGGTCTCGGCGCCGTCTTTCGTAACGAAGACTTCGCCGTGTTCGCGCGGGTTAAGCAGCCCGGCGTCCACGTTCAGGTAAGGATCGCATTTCTGGAGGTTCACGCGCAGACCGCGCGCTTTCAAGAGGTTGCCTATCGAGGCGGCGGTTATACCCTTTCCGAGCCCGGAAAGCACGCCTCCTGTCACAAACACATACTTAGTAGCTTGTTTCGCCACCTTACGTACACCTCGCTTACCGGTCTATGCTACCCTACTTGCTATCTGTTGGCAAGTGAAGTGCGAGACACCCGTACGATCAATCTATTGGAACGTTTTAATTAACACAATCTAACATAAGCATCTAATTAGTTGTATAATACCTCCATAACGGAGGATTCCATGCGCTACGCGTTCGTCTGTCTGACCATTCTGGTGATCTGGATAGCCATAATACTTATGGGCATAAGCATCAGGCACAGCGGCAGCGTGCTGGCGTTATACTACTCTGCGCTCATCATGACCGTGGGACTGTTCTGGATCGGGTTCAGGACGAGGTAAGGCGTGGAGGGATCGCGCCTGAAAACATTGGTCAGACTCAGCTGGCAGCTCATACGTTTGCGGATCGCCGGCGGCATCTATAGCCAGCAGAAGAGCAACCGCCTGATATTCGATACCTTCAAACGCCTGGGCGGCATCTACGTAAAGTTCCTACAGATAATGGTGCTGGACCATGAGTTCGGCAAAGGCTGGGCCAGCCCTACGGAATTCGAGGTGTTCGAAGACGTACCATTCGAAGAAATCGATCTGCCCGCCCTGCTGGAAGCCGAGATGCCCGATTACGAAAAGCAGTTCATAACTATCAACCTTAGGCCTTTCGCAGCTGGCTCTTTCGCGCAGGTGTATCAGGGGCAGCTGCGCGATAACACCAAGGTCGTGCTGAAGGTACTTAGGCCCAGCCTGATCAAGAACCTGAGGTCAGACCTTCGCTTTATAGGATGGATCGTAGGGCTGACCGGCGCAATGAACAAACTGGGCGCCGTGGATATGAAGCAATTCTACAGACAGTTCAGGACCACGGTACAATACGAGACCGATTATGAGCGCGAAGTCGAAAATGCCCACTGGTTCTACGACTACTTCAAGGACAAGCCTGACGTGGTCGTACCGAAGACGTACGGCAAACTGTCCAGCCAGAACATCATCGTCCAGGAGATGCTGGGCGGCATTTCCGTAACCGACGTGCTGACGGCCCAGGGCCACGGCGAGGATCCGGCCGTATACGTATACGAAAAGGTCGGCTCAAACGTGTGGATGCAGATGGAAACTTTCGGGACACAGCTGCTGATCGGCATACTTACAGCGGACTTCGTCATAGGCGATCCGCACCCCGGCAATATCAAGCTGCTTTCACGCAACAGGATAGGATTGATCGATTTCGGCATAGCGGCAGCGGCGCCGGGCAACCGCGAGGCATTCCTGGATATACTGCGTGAATACGAGAAGATATATGCCGGTAATTTTGACGCGGGCACTTTCACTATCGCCGCGCTTTCTTTCTTCGACGAGGAGCTCACCCAGGCGCTCAAGGTGGCCGGCCGCGTTCTGACGCCGTGGGAGCCCCGGTCGCTGCTCCAGAAG
>CAZSAN010000004.1:0-1543 GCA_964604985.1 uncultured Candidatus Saccharibacteria bacterium
TCAGGCGTATCAGGCGGGCACTTCAACCCGGCCCTGACCCTGGCCATGTGGACGGTCCGCAAGATCGAGACCGTGAGCGCCGTTCTGTACATCATCGTGCAGCTGTTGGCAGGTTTCGCCGTGTACCACCTGTACACTTACTTCGTCAACAACGACCTGCAGTCCGTAGGCGGTCACTTCACGTGGCGCATCATGGCCGCGGAAGCCGTAGGTACTGGCATCTTCGCCTTCGCATGGGCTTCGGCGTTCTATCAGCGCTTCAATACCACGGTAAAATCTTCCGTCGCAGGTCTGGCCTACACCGTAGGTATAATTGCCGCTTCCTCGGCCGCTATCGGCCTGTTGAACCCGGCGGTCGCACTGGGCATCAAATCTTGGGTCTGGGGTACATATGTGCTCGGCCCTGTAGTAGGCGCCCTGGTAGGTGTGAACCTGTACGCTTATGTGTTCGCTACCGGCGGCAACGGCGGCTCCAAGCCTGCTGCAGCTGTCGCAGTGCCAGCAGCAACGAAGAAGCCTGCTGCGCGCAAGAAGACTACGCGCAAGAAGTAACACTGCTCCAAGTCAGCAGATCGCTGCCCGGCTCATCCCCGGGCAGTTTTCTTTTACGGCGTGATGTGGGTTGAAAATTATGCCCCACGATGTTATTATCATCTAATCAATGGGTGGTTTGAAATACCAGCGACCTTAAAGTACATGCCAGCTACCATAGAAGCACCGCCTGAACCTGTAATAGACCCTGTAGAGGGCTTCGTTACAAGCTTCCGCCGCCAATTGGCCACTGAACTATCCGAATGGCGCGAGGAAAAGGGCCCGGAACTGGCCCAGCATCTGGCTGACACGCCTCCGGAGGAGCGGACGGCGGAAGACGCTTTAAGGGCCGCCGTGATAGGTGCTACCGACTACTTCGATGGTCTGCTGACCAAAGGACTGCCAAAGAGCGAGAAAGGCCGTGAGGAGGACCGACGCGCCGACCGCGAGTTCGTGCTTAAGCAATACGGGCAGTTGGCCGCGAACGGCGAGATTCCGCAGTCGCACTACGACGTACAGATCGGTCGTGAACGCGCCATGCAAGTAGTTCGATGGATAGGCGATATCTATGACCTGGACCTTAGTTCGCTGCAGGTCAACCGGTTCAAGACCGTAGCTAACATGGGCATGCTGACTACCGCGCACTCACCCCTGGCTACCAAGGAGGATCTGTTAAGATGGGAATCATCCGTGGGCACCGGGGCGTCTCTTACTGGCCTGTTCGAAACCACGTTCCAATATCTGGGCCAGATAGGTAAGGAGAAAGCCAAAGCTAAGGCTGCCGATCCGCGCAACAGCAAGGCCAGGGATATGTCTTCCGGCCCTGTCGGTTTCATGGCGGAGCTGATCGACCAGCATGCCCCCGGCGTTCAGCCCACGCACATAACCAGGCTCGGCGAGCTGATGGTAGAGGGTTCATCCGCGCTGCTAGTCAAGAATCCTGACCGTAAGTTCCTGGCGACCAGCCTGTTCACAGCCGGCAGCCTACTCGATATAGTAGACGGCTCTCTCG
>CAZSAN010000005.1:0-3032 GCA_964604985.1 uncultured Candidatus Saccharibacteria bacterium
GGATTATGCCCAGGACTATGAAGCTGTACACCTTTAAGATCCCTACCTTTACGTCTAGCATTATACACCTTTTTGTCAATACGTCAAGAATAGGGTATCGTTCTTATGCTTTATCAGGGAATGGTCATAACCCTGGCTCCCATACTGGAAAAATAGGGATTTTATCTGTATAATTGATTGCCTTAGTCAGAGGGAGAGACATTGGCAGACGAGATAAAAGTCAAAGGTGCGCGCGAACACAACCTGAAGAATATAGACGTAGACATACCGCGGAACAAGCTGGTCGTCATAACAGGCCTGAGCGGTTCGGGCAAGTCATCGCTGGCCTTTGATACCATATATGCAGAGGGACAGCGCCGCTATGTGGAGTCGCTGAGTTCCTACGCCCGTCAGTTCCTGGGGCTTATGGAAAAACCTGACGTAGACCAGATAGACGGTCTCAGTCCGGCGATTTCCATCGATCAGAAGTCCACCTCGCGCAATCCACGTTCCACAGTGGCCACCGTGACAGAGATCTATGATTACCTGCGTCTGCTGTTTGCGCGCGTCGGCGTACCCCACTGTCCGATCGACGGCAAGGCCGTCGTGCGCCAGACTTCCGCCGGCATAGTCGACCAGATCGAGAAGGTGACGGCAGGCAAGCGCCTGATGGTGCTGGCACCGGTGGTCATAGACAAGAAAGGCGCATTCGAGCACATACCCGAGCAGTATCGTCGCGCCGGTTTCGCACGCGTCCGCGTCGACGGCGTGGTATACGCGTTGGATGAATTCCCTGAGCTGGACAAGGCTTATCGCCATCGCATAGAGGTGGTCGTGGACAGGCTTGTCAACGACGATGATAGCCGAAGCCGCCTGGTCCAGTCGGTGGAACAGGCCTTGGACGTGGCCGAAGGACGGCTGGTCATCCTGGACGCAGATAGCGACGAGACCCATACCTATAGCCTCATGTATGCCTGCCCCGACCACCCAGAGATAACCATACCTGACCTCGAGCCGCGCACCTTCAGTTTCAACAGCCCTCATGGCGCATGCCCGGTCTGCACAGGACTTGGGTCCAGGCTGGAGGTAGACCCCGACCTGGTCATCCCGAACGGCAACCTCACCATAGCCGAGGGCGCCATCAGGCCTTATAACCGCATCAATGTCGACAACTGGTACATGAAGAAACTCCAGGCCGTCGCTGACAGATATGGGTTCAGCCTGCAAGTGCCTACCGGTCAGCTCACCAAGGATCAGCTAGATATGATCATGTACGGTACGGGCAAGGAGACGTTCAAGGTCGCGCTCGGCATGGGCCGTTCGTTCGAGACCACCTACGAAGGCGTGGTGCCGAACCTGGAACGCCGGCACAAAGAGACGGATAGCGACTTCATACGTCGGGACATCGAGCGCTTCATGCAGGAGAAGCCTTGCCATGCCTGCAAGGGCCTTAGGCTCAAACCGGAAGTACTGGCCATAACGATCGGCAAGGATTCGATAATGGATATCTGCCAGCTGTCCATAGACGAAGCGCTTGGTTGGTTCAATGGGTTGGAGCTCAACGAAAAGGACGCCAAGATCGCGCAGATGATCCTGAAGGAGATTGGTGCGCGCCTGCAATTCCTACAGGACGTAGGTTTGAATTATCTTAACCTGTTAAGGAGCGCCGCCACGTTGAGCGGCGGCGAGGCCCAGCGCATCCGTTTGGCTACGCAGATAGGCTCCGGCCTAATGGGCGTGCTATATGTGCTGGACGAACCCAGCATAGGCCTGCACCAGAGGGACAACGCGCGGTTGATACGCACCTTGAAACATCTGCGCGATCTGGGCAACACCGTCATAGTGGTGGAGCACGACGAAGAGACCATCCGCACGGCCGATTACCTGCTGGACATAGGGCCGGGGGCGGGCAGGCATGGCGGCAAGGTGGTGGCCGCCGGTTCACCCGCGGCCGTCGAGAAGGTCAAGGCCAGTGTCACGGCCCAGTATCTGTCCGGCCAGAAGAGCATACCAGTACCGGCCAAGCGCCGCGCCGGCAATGGCAAGGAGCTGACCGTCAAGGGCGCCCGCGAGAACAACCTGCAGAACATAGACGTGCACTTACCGCTGGGTAAGTTCGTGGTCGTCAGCGGAGTCAGCGGATCCGGCAAGTCCAGCCTGATAAACGACATCGTCGCCAAGGAGCTACAGGCCCGGCTGCATCGTGCTTCCACGGTACCGGGCAAGCATGACGACATCGATGGCATCAAGCAACTCGACAAGGCCATCATCATAGATCAGTCGCCCATAGGGCGCACGCCGCGTTCCAACCCTGCTACCTATACCGGCCTTTTCACCCCTATACGCGAACTGTTCGCCAGTGTTCCGGAAGCCAAGCTCCGGGGCTATAGTGCCGGACGGTTCAGCTTCAACGTGAAAGGAGGCCGCTGCGAGAACTGTTCTGGCGACGGCATCATCAAGATAGAGATGCACTTCCTGCCAGACGTTTACGTACCCTGCGAGGTCTGCCATGGAAAGCGCTACAACCGCGAGGCTCTGGAAATTCATTACAAGGGCAAGACCATAGCCGACGTGCTAGAGATGACCTGCGATCAAGCGCTGGAGTTCTTTGGTAACGTACCGGCCATAGCCCGTAAGCTGCAGACGCTCGTGGACGTAGGCATAGGCTATATAACCTTGGGCCAGTCGGCTACCACCCTGTCCGGCGGCGAGGCGCAGCGCATCAAGCTCAGTTCCGAGCTGAGCCGCCGTCCGACCGGGCGCACGCTATACATACTGGACGAACCTACCACGGGCCTGCACATGGCGGACGTGGACAAGCTGCTGAAGATGCTGCACGCGCTGGTGGACAATGGCAACAGCATGATAGTGATCGAGCATAACCTTGACGTGATCAAGAATGCCGATTGGCTGATAGACATGGGTCCTGAAGGCGGCAGCTCCGGCGGACGCGTCATAGCAGAAGGCACCCCGGAGCAGGTGGCACAGGCCAAATCCAGCTATACCGGCCGATATCTTGCTGGCATGCTAGGCAAGGGATAATAGCGCATGCT
>CAZSAN010000006.1:0-2578 GCA_964604985.1 uncultured Candidatus Saccharibacteria bacterium
CGCGCATTATGTCCGGACTTCGCCATCGCTCATGCCGGCCGGTATCTGTGGCCCCGTAGCTACATATAAGACAGTCGTCAGCTACCGTAATTTGGCGATCGACCTGATAGATTGGTGCCTGCTAGGGTTCGTCATAACATATACTTGTTTGCACTTTCCAAGGAGGAAGCATGCCCGACCCAAAGCTGCTTGACGTTGCCGGCAAGCTCGATTCGGAGCCGATCCGAAAAGGTTTCGGCCGCGGGCTGTTAGAGGCGGGTAAGCGCTGGGAGAACGTGGTGGCGGCCTGCGCCGACCTGACGGATTCCACGCAGATGAGCCTGTTCGCCGCGGCGTTCCCGGAGCGCTACGTGGAAATAGGGGTAGCCGAGCAGAACCTGGTGACGGTTGGCTCCGGACTGGCGGCCATGGGCAAGGTTCCCTTCGTAAGTTCGTACGCTGCGTTCAGTCCGGGGCGTAACTGGGAGCAGATCCGCACCACCATATGCCTGAACGACAGGCCGGTCAAAGTAGTAGGTTCGCATGCGGGAGTGTCGGTAGGCCCGGACGGCGCCACGCACCAGATGCTGGAAGATCTGGCGTTGATGCGCGTACTGCCGAACATGGTGGTCATAGCGCCATGCGACAGCGTCGAAGCCGAGAAGGCGACCATCGCCATGGCGACCGATAAAAGGCCTAATTATATGCGCCTGGCCCGCGAGGCCACACCTGTATTCACCACCGAAAAGACACCTTTTGAAATCGGCAAGGCTTACGTGTTCGCCAAGGGGGCCGATATAAGCCTGATAGCTACCGGCACCATGACTTACCAGGCGCTGCTGGCGGTGGATATGCTCTACAAGGACGGCATAGAGGCCGAAGTGATACACGTGCCCACGGTCAAGCCGCTGGACACCGAGACCATACTGAAAAGCGCCAGAAAGACCGGCGCGGTCGTGACGGCCGAAGAAGGCCAGATCATAGGCGGCTTGGGCGGTGCCGTGGCCGAGCTGCTGTCCGAAGAGTACCCCGTGCCGATCAAGCGGGTCGGCATGAAGGACCGTTTCGGCGAATCCGGCTCCCCGGACCAGCTGCTGGAGCACTTCGGCCTGGATGCCAAGCATATACGCCTGGCGGCGCACGCGGCCCTTGAAAAGAAGCCCTGATGAAGCGGGTGTTATAATTTAAATGCCTATGCACCAAAACCAAAAACCTATCATCTACGCTATCGGCAAAGCGACCCAGGACGTGTTCTTAAGGAGCCAGGAGTTCGATCCTAAGACCGAAGGCAAGGTAGCGTACACGCACCTGCCGCTGGGGGCGAAGATCGATGTCGAGGAAGCTTTCTTCGCGACCGGCGGAAACGCCACGAACGTCGCGGTCACCTTGGCCCGCCAGGGCATCGAGGCGCACTTCGTATGGGCCTTGGGCGAGGATCCGGCTTCGCAGACTATCCTCAGGGATATGCAGCTGGAAAAGGTCCATACCGATCTGGTGGATCAGCGGCAAGATTATAAAGCCAGCTTTTCGACGATACTGCTATCTCCCGACGGGGAAAGGACGATCCTGAACTTCCATGGCAGCGGTATGGACGAAGGATCGCTCAGCCATGCGTTGCAAAAGATTCACGAAGCCGACTGGTTATACCCTTCTTCCATCGGTGATTATAAGCTGCTAGATATGCTGGTCGACAGGGCCGGCCCGTTAGGTGCCAAGGTGATGCTTAACCCGGCCGGCAGCGAATTGGCGCAACCGGATAAGCTTAGGGCCATCCTTGACCGGGTCGAAGTGCTTTGCCTGAATAAGGACGAGATGCAGTCGGTCGTAGGCGCGGGCGGTCTGGAAGAGCTGGTTAAGAAGGGGCTGGAGCTTTGCCCGGTAGTCATCGTTTCCGACGGTCCGAACGGCGTCTGCGCGTCAGACGGCAAGACCATAGTGAAGGCGGGCATGTACGAAGACGTACCGGTGATTGACCGCACCGGCGCCGGCGACGCTTTCGCCTCTGGCTTTCTAAGCAAGTGGAGCGAAGGCGGCACTTTGCGGGATGCGGTAATCTTCGGCAGCGCCAATTCAACTTCCGTCGTAAGCAAGATCGGCGCCAAGGCCGGTATCTTGCGGGCGGGTGCGAAACTTCATGATATGGAACTGGAGGAACACGATGTCTGACACGCACGAACATAATGCGGCCGGTGAGCCGCGCATACTGGCGGTAGGGGATATAGTCACTGACGCTTTCATACAGCTGTCCGAGGATTACGTCCAGACCTATACCGACGACAAAGGCTATAAGAGGCTAAGTTTTGAGCTCGGCGCCAAATTGCCGTACGACGGTGTGGAAATCATCCAGGCTGTGGAGTGCAGCCCGAACGCCGCGGTGTCCATGGGCCGCCTGGGGCTGGAAGCCGGCCTTATGTCCTGGCTTGGCGATGACGGACCGGGCCACGACATGATCGACTATCTTAAGGCTCAGGGCGTAAGTGTCGACGAGCTGGTCGTCGAGAAAGGTAAGAAGACCAATTACCACTACGTTCTGCGCTACGGTGGAGACAGGACCAAGTTCCAGAAGTTTGAAGATTACTCCTATGAATGGCGGGATCCG
>CAZSAN010000007.1:0-5544 GCA_964604985.1 uncultured Candidatus Saccharibacteria bacterium
CGCCCAGTACGCCCTCGAACCTGTCGTACATGCTCCTGCGCGCTTCGTCGCTCCAGTGCCAGTCATGGATAGGCAGCACGTGCTTGGGCTTGAGGTCCAGGGCCAGCTGCAGAGAGCGCAGGGTTATGCCCCAAGGCGCTGACACCGGTAACGCCAATATGTCTTTGGTCTCTTTGAAGCTATGGCTGTCGCCCGGATCGCTGAGCTTGTCCAGATAATGGATGCCGATCTCCTGCGGCGGCCGGCCGAAAAGCGGCGCCACGCTTTCGTGCGGCGAGTCAAAGAAGGCGACGCCTTCGGGCGCCTTATCGCTTGCCTTGATACCCGCTTGGGCCAGTTCTGCAACGGTTTCGGGGGTGGCTGTGATACGTACGTCCGGGAACTTACTCAAGATCTTCCTGATAAGGTCGACATCGCAGTGGTCGCCGTGGACGTGCGTTATGAATATATCATCGAGCCGAGTGACCGTTCCGGCGTCCAGAGCCCGGCCCAGCGCCTCGGCGCTCATGCTGCCCGGATCGAATATGGCGACGCGGTCCGGCGCCTCCACCAGCAGGCACGAGTGTACGAATTTCGTTATCTTCAGTTTCATATGGATACCTCCTTTTGGTCCTGCTGTTAGATAATCCGATCAGCGATATTCCGGATTAGCGAAGTCGAACCTGGCGCCGGCGTCCCACTTGCTGCGCTGGTTGCCCTGGGCCGGGATGCCGCCGTTATCTTTCAGCAGCTTGGCCAGGTGCATGAGGTTCCAGGTCATGAAGGTGGTGTTGCGGTTGGTGAAGTCGTTATCGAAACCTTCTTTGCCGCCCTTGCCGTCATCGTCGCCGTAACTGGCGCCCGGACCGGCCTCGCCGATCCAGCCGGCATCGGCCTGCGGCGGTATCACGCAGCCTAGATGCTGCAAACTGTAGAGCACGTCCATGGCGCAGTGCTTGATGCCATCCTCGTTGCCTGTGATCAGGCAGCCGCCGACCTTGCCATAATATGCGTATTGCCCTTGATCATTGAGCAGGCTGCTGCAAGCGTAAAGCCTTTCTATGACCTTCTTCGTCTGAGAACTGTTATCGCCCAACCATATAGGACCTGCAAGCACCAGGATGTCCGCCGCCTCGACCTTCTTGTACATGGCCGGCCATTCATCCTTGCTCCAGCCATGCTCGCGCATATCGGGCCACACGCCGGTAGCTATGTCCGGGTGATCGATGGTACGGATGACCTCCGTCTTGACCCCGTGCTTTTCCATGATGCCCGTACTGATGGCGATGAGCCGGTCAGTATGGCTAGGTTCCGGCGACTTGCTAAGGGTGCCATTGAAGAACAATGCCTTCAGACCTGTGAAATCCCAATCCTTGTCAGCCATGCTCCCTCCTTCTTTAGCTTTAAGACCAGTATACGCCGAAACGCCCGTAAGGCTAACGGCCCTATGTCAGCGGCTGATGGTCGGTCTGGAGGTGATGATGCGGCGGCGGCACGACACTCTGCCTGTATGTTATCAGGATTACCTCGAACAGGTTCGTAAGTCCTATATAGACCGGGAGCAGAAGTACGGCGTAGCCATACTTGCCGGCTCCGATGATGTTGAGCACTGGAGCGATAACGCCTAGGGCGAAGAAGAGCGGTGTTTCGGTCCACGGTTGCCGCCAAGTCTTCACGAATACCGGCGTCATAGCGATCAGGTCCGCCAGTATGCTCAGGTGCAGCGCCAACAACGCATTGCTGGTGGATATCCATACGGACACATCCGCCAGCAGCAGCACATAGCATACAAGGTCTATGCGCTTGAGCCCGCCTATTCCCCGCCTAAACGACAGCAGTAGTATGGCTACGGCGCCTATGAAATCGCCTACGGTCATGGCCACCAGCCAGCCGCTGCCAAGAGATTTCTGCTGCAGCAGGCTTACACCCAGGAGTAGCACCATCATCAGACGGGTCGAGCGCGCCGGCCTGACCCTGCCTCGTATGATGTCCCTGCCGTAAGGCAGGAAGCTGAACAGCATGATCAGGCCGGCCGATATGGAAAGCAGGTTCCGGATGTACATGGGCGGAAGTTATTTCTTCTTCTTGCGGTCGTGGTATGAGAGCTGGCGGCGTTTCTGATCGAGCCTTATGATTTTCGGCTCGTAGGGTTTGAACAGGCTGGAATACTGCCAGTTTGGGGTCAGTATATGATCCAGCTTGCCCTGATCCTCCAGATATTCGATCAAGCCCAGGAAATCGCCGTCGCCGCTGACTATGACTGCCTTGTCGTAGTTGGGAAGCTCCTTCATCGCGTAAAGCACCAGGTCGGCATCGACGTTGCCTTTGATAGCAGGTTTGTCCTTGTCATCCTTGCCCTCCGTACCCGCCGTGACATCTACAGTGGGTTTCAGTACCACAAGATAGCCCAGGTTGTGCATGTACTCATAGAGCTGTTCGTTCTCGCTCATGTAGCCTATGAACATGTAGGCGCTGGACACGCCGTAGGTCTTGCGCAGGTAGTCGCGGAACTTGCGCCAGTCCATCTTCCAGCCCATCCGCTGCGTGCCTAGGTTCAGATTCTGGCTGTCTATGAAGGCGTAGTTGTTGGGTGTGTTGCCCTTTTTGGCCATGACTATAGTCTACACCATGCGCGCCCTGCTCATTCGGTATCGGTGGCGACGCCCGTAAATTGCAGATCAAGGTTTGACAATGCCGCGCCGGAACCGCTGACAGCATCGGTGTCCATAGAGATCTGGATATCGAAGCGCTCCGTGGAGCCGGACGCAAGCGCACTCGGAGAATCCACCGGCACGCCGCCGGCAACGTCCATCAGTGATTGCAGCGTGAAGCTTTGCGAGGCACCCGTGTCCGGTTGCAAAGTAGCCATATCATAGGGCGTGAGTATTATATCCACCTTGCTAAGGTCTATACCGTTGGGGTTGTCGGGATCGGCAGTAGTTCCGAGCCGAAGCGCCAGAGGCGCGCTGCCCGTATTCTGCAGCGACAGATGTTCGGCCTGTGAAGGCCTGGAGCCCGGGATTATATGTACGAAATCGTAACCGCTAGCGCTGGACGCATAGCCCGAACCATCGCGGCTGATGAGCAGGCCTGCGCTATCGGTACGGATGGAATTGCCCGTCAGGTCTGCCTGGCTCTGGAGTAAAGCGAAAGCTACGCCGCCGGCCATTATGCCTGCCGCGAAAAGCAGGCCTATTGGGCGTCTGCTTAATTTGAAATCTTTGAATCTGGGCCGGAACATGGCGCCTCCTTTTTAAAATAGTGGAGTCATGATGCACCGCACCGGTATGAGCCGTCAAAACTTCAGACAAGTTTTTAAGAATAATTTAAGAAGCGAAGGCTGCAGCCATTTCGTCTCCGTTTGCGAACATGCTCTTGGAGTCGTTCTGGGTGATGCCGTCGAGTAATCTTTCGAGGCGTTTCTGATAAAGCGTTATTATCCACTGCTGAGACTCGCCGTAACCAAGCAGTCTGGACTTGGCTATGGACCAGGCCATGATTGCATCTCTGACATCGGGTTCAACATCAGGGATCATGAAAGCCTCGTGGTTCATCAATGCCCTGACGGAGCCTGCCTTGATCCTAAGCGGGCCTACATCCAGCGTACGCTTTGAGTACGGCAGCGAGTTCGCGCGCCGCAGAGTCTGCAATATGCCTGCCATCTCCATCTGCGACTGCCCGGGGCCGTCAATACACCACTCCACCAGTTCAGGTGCCTTGTCGAATATATGCACGGCCATCTCGCGGACCTTGTCGCCGTCCTTGACGCCGCGTATGCCGGATATCGAGCGCGTCAGATAATTAAGTATGGTAGACGCCGGGTTGGATACCATGAATTCCTGGCCGTCTATCTCGAGCGTCCAGTTTTCCAGCACCTCCCCGTCCAGCGGCACAGCGAACGGGAACAGGGACTTATCCAGGCTGCCATCCTCGTGCTCAAAGCGATCTGAAACGAAAGTCTTAAGGGCAAAGAAGCCTGTGGGATTATTCCTCTGCTCTTCCAGTTCCGCTGCGTCGTGGTAACCGAACGAGGAAGCATCCAGCATGTCGGCCACTACCAGTTTGGCTATGGTGTTCACCTTCGCCTTGTCATCAGGATCAGAGCTCTTTACCATCAGGTCCAGATCCCGCTTCGTGCCATCGGGCCGGACCGTGGCCAAAGCCGATTGCGCGGCCATACCCGCTTCGCTTTCAGTGTCGGTCAGGAAATTATCTGGAGCTACGATACGGCGCTCGTCCAACAGTATCACGGTGTCCGGGTGTCTGAGCGCGGCCGAGCCTATGCCGCCCATTATATGGACGTCAGGCAAATCGGGATGCTGCGCCAATTCATCTCTGAAAAGCACGGCGAGATCAATGCAGTTCGGGCCTGCTACACCTGTCATATCGCGGCAACTATAGCACAAAATTTGTTCATTTTCAACCTTCCTGCTTAAATATTCGTATGATAGGACTCATGAAGCGCGGAGAGTGCCGCGGCCAGATAACCGTTGAGAGCGCCGAGGCCATGCGCTCTAATCTGGATAAGCTAGGTATAACAAGCGGTGCCGGCGTGCAGCTGCTGAGTTCGGCCCTACCCCTGGCCCGTCAAACCGCGGATTTCTTAGAGCCTGTGCTGGGCGCGCGTGCCGTCATCAGCCCCAGGATCAGCGAAGCCAGCGTTTACCCTCATGGCGTCAGGGACCTAGGCGCTACCCTAAGTAGAGCGATGGAAGAAGGCGGCTACAAACTTGATGCTTCGAGAGACCTCATAGTGGTTACCCACTCACCTTTGATCAGGATGCTCAAAGGCCTCGGCGAGGAAGCGCTGATCGCCTACGGCGAGATAGCTGTCTACGAGCCCGGCACCTGGCATAATCCTGAATTCAGCGAAGCCCAGGAAGCCTACATGGAAACCTACGTCGCCGAACGCCTGGACTAGAGAACGCAGGGGGCGGTCTTCTCTGCTAGACTATCTTTATGAAGATCATCGGCATCGCGGGCGGCTCAGGAGCCATTTGACTGACCATTTATTTAATGGTAATTTAATGTCCTATGATAGTGGAAGGCCCGGTGAGTGACACTTTGGTCGAACAGGCATTGGCGCTGGATGCTGAATTACTAGCCCCTGGCAACGAGCAGGCCGCCATCGACGCGATCACAGCCGGCGCACCTGAAGACAAAGACCGTGTAGCCTGCCCCGAGGTCCTGGTGCTTAGCCCCGACCAGATGGCCAACTTCCGCGAGGATTTCGAAGCACCTACCATAACGCGTTATGCCCAGAGGGCGGATCATAGCCTATCCCGTTATGCTGCCTTGCAGTTGATAATAGCAGCCGAGCTGGGCACGCCGTTCGGACTGCCCGACCAGCGCGACGGAGTGGTAGTGCAGGACATATTCCCGCGCGCGGACCTGTTGGACAGGCCGAATTCCAGCTTCGGCGCGCACGAGGACTTCGCCTTCCATACCGACCAGGCCTACAACCCGGACGCGTCCAAGGTGCCGGATTACATCCTGCTATCCTGCGTACGCAATAACGAAGGCGCTGCTACCACTGTAGTCCACCTACCGCTGGCACTCCGTTCG
>CAZSAN010000008.1:0-6105 GCA_964604985.1 uncultured Candidatus Saccharibacteria bacterium
CTGCGCTGGGCGCGCACGGCCTGGCCACGCGAAGTTGTCAGGTTGGACGCCATAGGTTGGGCGCCGCCCTGCTTGCGGCCGCCGGACTGTCCGGACCGGCCGCGCCGCGCCCCCTGTTTTCCGGAGGCTGGTTTCCCAGAGGCGTTTCCACCCCTTCCTTGGGAACGTTTAGGTTTGTTATTGTCGTTAGGTTGCATATGTTTTCCTTTCCTAATTGATCTTTAAATTGATTTGATTTTCTCCATAATTGCCGGTATCGACGCGAAATCGTCAATCAGGGTCTGGCGCATCGATCCGTTGTACAGCGCAGCTGCCGGATGGAACAAAGGCAGATATACGCGGTCCTTATAACGTTTGGCCTGGCCGTGGCAACGGCTGATCTGAAGATGGGGCAGGAAGCAGTTCAGGCTGTGGCGCCCCAGGGTGACGGTAAGTACCGGCCTTATCACATCCAGCTGGGACTCCAGGTATGGCATGAACTCGTCCTTTTCATCCGGTAGCGGATCCCTGTTGTTTGGGGGACGGTACTTCACTATGTTGGTTATGTATACGTCCGATCGCTTCAACCCTATCATCTCCAGCATCTCATCCAGGAACCTGCCTGCCGCACCCACGAACGGTTCGCCTTTCAGGTCCTCGTTCTTGCCGGGCGCCTCACCTATGAACACTATGTCTGCGTCCGGATCGCCTACGCCGAACACCAGTTGCGTGGCACTCTCGGCCAGCTCCGGAGCTACCTTGTCGTCCAGAATCTTCTGCTTTATATCATCCAATTGCTTTTGCTTACTTTGAGGCATGCGTCTTACCTTTCAGCGCTATGAAAACTGCCGCAAGCCCAGTGAACAGCATCACCCAGGCGGCGATGTATATAGCATTGTTCAAGATGAAAGCCAGGCGGTTATCACTATCAGCACAGCTGTCCGGGTAAGGCCTGGTTTCCGCGAACGGGTAACCGTGCTTGGCCAAGGGCCTATCGCACACGGCCGAGCTGCCGGCAGGAGCATTCCAGCCTACCGACAGCTCATACCCATGCCCGGACCTGGCAGGAGACAAAACCGTCAGGAATATAATCAGCAGCGCTGCCGCTGACACGGCTATGCTAACGACTAGGCTTCTCATGTCTTATTACCAGGCTCTTGGTTAATGCTAAAAGGTTGCGCAATGCGCCCACCAGGAAGATGAGCGTCAAAATGTACCACCACAGATTGCCGCGGTCTATCGACAGGCTGGCGAAACCGTAGGCCATGGCCAGTTCGACCAGGCCGAATACCAGGTATCCAGGCCCGGTCTTATGGAATCTGTCGAGACGTTGCAGCATCGCTACTTCCCTTCGGACTTGCCTTCCTTGCCTTCCAGCTCACGCTTGGCAGCCTTCATGGAAAGCTGCAGGCGTCCGCGGTCGTCGATGGCTACCAGTTTGACAGTGACTTTATCGCCTTCTTTTACCACGTCGCTAGGCTTGTTCACGCGTTCCTCTTTCATCTCGCTGACGTGGACCAGACCGTCCTTTCCGGGCATTATCTGCACGAAAGCGCCGAAGTCCATCACGCTTACGACCGGCTTGTCGTAATAGATGGCGCCAACCTCTGGTTCAGCCACTATGTCGCTGATCTGCTGCTTGGCGGCGGCTATGGACGCGCCGTCCGGGCTGGCGATCATGATGGTGCCGTCATCTTTGATATCTATTTCGGTGCCTGTCTCGCCGGTTATCCTCTGTATGGTCTCGCCGCCCTTGCCGATGACCTCGCGGATCTTATCGGGGTTGATCTTGATCGATTCGACACGTGGTGCGTACGGGCTCATCTCGTCCGGCTTGGAAACTACGCCCTTCATGTGCTCCAGGATTTCGGCGCGGCCGGCACGTCCTTGTTCCAGGGCCTGCTTCAACACCTCTACGGGCAATCCGTGGACTTTCATATCCATCTGCAGGGCCGTTATGCCCTTGGGCGTACCCGTGACCTTGAAGTCCATGTCGCCGGCAAAGTCCTCGGCATCCGCGATATCGCTCAATATATAGGCCTTGCCCTTCTCCCACATCAGGCCCATGGCTATGCCGCTCACCATGTCCTTCAGCGGCACGCCAGCGTTCAGCAAGGCCATACAACTGGAGCATGTGGCCGCCATAGAGGTCGAACCGTTCTGGCTCATGATCTCCGTGACGGAGCGGATCATATACGGGAACTCGGCCTCGCTGGGCAGCACGGCCGTCATGGCCCGTTCTGCCAGGTAGCCGTGGCCGATCTCGCGGCGTCCGGGGCTTCCTAAGCGCTTGACTTCGCCCACTGTATAGCCGGGAGCGTTGTAATGATGCAGGTAGCGGCGTTCGCCTTCTTTTTCCATCGTATCTACCAGCTGCACGTAGCTCAAGGGAGCTAGCGTAACTATGTTCATGGCCTGAGTAAGGCCGCGGGTGAACAGGCTAGAACCGTGCGCCCGCGGCAACAATCCGACCTGGCTGGAAAGCTCCCGGATTTCCGTGAGCTTGCGGCCGTCCGGACGCACCTGGTCGCTTATTATGCCGTGGCGCACGTCTTTATGCACGGCAGACTGGAATGCTTCTTCATACTCTATGCGTACCTCGCGATGCGCATCGCCAAGCTTCTCGGCGAAATGCTCGTGCATGTCCTCGCGCAGCTGGGCTATGAGCACGTTGCGCTCCGGATACGGTTTGCGGAGATCTTCGCCCAGTTTGCCTTCCAGCCATTCGTTAACGGACGTCTGTATGGATGAATCGGGCAGGCTCAGGGTATATTCCTGCTTGGTCACGCCGATCTTCTTCACCAGCTCTTTCTGAAGCTCTATAGCAGGCTGCATGGCCTTGAACGCGTGATCGATGGCTTCCGCCACCTGATCCTCGCTGACTTCGCTGGCTCCGGCCTCGACCATCATGACTCCGCCGTCAGTGCCGGCCACCACCAGGTCAAGCGGTCCGTCGTTGAGTTCATCCGGGCTGGCGAAAGGTTTGAACTTGCCGTCTACCAGGCCGACGCGCAGTCCCGCGACCGGGCCGTCGAACGGCGCGCCGCTGAGCATGAAAGCCGTGCTCATGGCAATCATGGCGATCATATCGGGCCGGAAGTCCGGATCCATGCTGAGCACGGTAGCCACGCCCTGGGCCTCGTGGCGGTAGCCCTTGGGCCATAACGGCCGGATCGGGCGGTCTATCAGGCGGCTGACCAATATGGCGTCATCGCTGGGGCGGCCTTCGCGCTTGATGAAGCGCGATCCGCTCACCTTGCCAGCGGCGTACATCTTCTCTTCGTAATCTATGCTGAGCGGGAAATAGTCCATCTCGACCGGTTGAGAGCCGACCATGGCCGTGCCCAGGACTACGGTGTCGCCGTAACGCGCTATCACGGACGCCGATGTACGGTATCCGACCAGCCCGACCTCCAGACTGAGCTTGCGGCCGCAGAACTCGGTCTCTACTTTGATGATTTCCTTACCTAAATGGTTGGTTGCCATAGGGGTGTTTCCTTCTGCCTGAAGATCACTCAACAGAGTTCAAATATAGTCCGTCCCTTGTGCTGAATGGGCGCGCTATATCTGCGGCTCTGGCGAGGATTGATATCAGACTGATTAATGTGCACAAGCCTGCGGTCTCGACGTATCGAGGCCCCCGGTCCGGGCACTTAGCGGCGGATGCCGAGCTGTTTGATCAACTTTAGGTACGCCTGGCTGTCGCGCTTGGCTATGTAACGCAGCAGGCGGCGGCGCTTGCCCACCATCTGCAACAGACCGCGGCGAGCCATGTAGTCATGCTTGTGGGTCTTCAGATGGTCGGTGAGCTCCTTGATGCGCTCAGTCAGTATGGCCACCTGCGCGCTTGAACCGCCGGTGTCATCCTTGTGGACCTGCGTGCTCTTGATAGCCGCAGCTTTCTTCTCCGTTTGAATCATGTACACGCATTTTAACAGATGAGGGCCTCGAATGCAACACCTGTGCTACCTAAAATGTATTCAGGGAGTCGGATTCCGTGCCCGGCCCGGTCATCCGGTCAAACTATTTTTCAACTTAGGTGGCGTAAGGGAGTCTATTTTCAAAGCATCCTCAATACTGTATTTACCCACTATTGTACGGCGCAGCGCTGTCGTGTAGGCTCCCGTGGCGAGGGATTTGCCCACATCTTCTACCAGCGTCCGGATATACGTACCTGACGATACATCTGCGATCAATTTGGCGTCCGGATATTCATAATCCACCAATTCCAAACTGTTGATTGTAACCTGGCGGGGCGCGATTTCTACCTTTTTGCCGGCCCTGGCCAGCTTATAGGCCCTTTGGCCGTCTATTTTCACGGCCGAATATGCCGGAGGGACCTGCGTAATCCGCCCCGTGAAGCGTTCCAAGGCCCCTCTGACGGCCTTTTCAACCGGTACGGTACCCGATACCGCTATTATCTCCCCTTCGGGGTCTCCCGTGGAACTGGTCTCTCCCAGCCTCATGGTAACTTCGTAGGTCTTGTCCTGCTTGGTCAATCCTTCAGCCTGTTTGGTATATTCCTTGCCGACAAGTAGTACTAGCAGCCCCGTGGCGAATGGATCGAGCGTACCGGTGTGGCCCACCTTTACGTGTTTAGGCTTCTTGCCTTCTGCCTGCGCCACCATCTTGCGCACATAGTTCACCACGTCGAAACTGGTCCAACCGGCCGGCTTATCGACTAAGAGTATTCCCTGCATTTCTATTTAGGCGGCGGAGAGTTGCCGAACTGGAACGGTATGGGGGGCGGGACGGGAGGAGGCGCACCGGAGGCGTCATCTGAACCATCATCGGCGGAATCAGCCGTAGGCTGGATGACAGGGGTTGGCGATCCGGCCGCAGGCGGGACGGGAGGGGTCGGGCCGGCCGCGGTGGGCGCATCATGGAGTTCTTCGCCCAGGGGCTGGGCGTTCAGGGCCGCTATAGGCTCGTTATTGGGATTGGATTCGGCCAAGGCTTGGTCAACCTCGCCCCTGACCTTGTCCAGGTCCGCCGGCGCCAGATGAGGACTGCCTACCGACTTCTCTATATCGGTCAATGTGGCGTTGGCATCAGGTTTGGCATCAGTCTTGCCAGGCTGCGCTAGTGGCGATGCTGGTACCGGAGGCTTCGGGGTGGACGGCGCCGGGGATTTCCAGGCCGCAGGCGGAGGCGTATAAAGGGCCGGCGCCTCAGTCTGTGGCATGCTCAGCGGGTCTGTCACGGGGTCCAGATGTTCCGTCTCGCTATTGGCGGTAAGCGTACCGCCCATCTTCGGCGGTTCGGTCATGAGGCGGGCTCCAGGTGTCATTTTCGGCGCGGGAGGTCCTGCTTCGGGCTCTTCCGGCTTGGGCGGTTCAGGTTGCGGAGGCTCGGGTGCCGGTGGCAGCGGAGGCGCGGCCGGAAGTTCCGGCGCCGGCGGCGGGATCGGCGGCATATCCGGTACGGGCGCGGCCTGGGTTGGAGCCGGATCGTTGGAATGATCTATGTCCAGTATGCCGTTACCGGTCTCATCATCAGCGGCAGCTTCGGCCGCGTCCGCCTGGGGCTCGGGAGCTTGGCTGCCGGATTGCTTCGTATCCAGCTTGCTGGCGACCAGCTGCTGATTGGCACCGGCCGACAGTAGCAGAGCGCTGGCGCTCATGGTCTGGGAGCTGGTGCGGTCATTGCTGAAACGTCCGGTCTCAGAGACTATACCGGTCAGCAAAGCGGTAGCGATCTGCCCATCCATGAGTTCGGCATCCAAGGCCTGCGACAGGTCGGTCACCAGCTCGCTAAGGCTGCTGGCCTGCTGATCGTTCCAGTTGATGGAGCCCAGGCCTCCGGCGCCGGAGACATTGATACTGGTGACGGTGGCATCGTGCAATATGCGGCCGTGCGCGGTGATGGCCTGGTCCAGGTCCTCTTGCTTCTGTACGCCCAGCGCTACGACCACGTCGACGTTGAAGTCGCCTTCGCTGAACTCGAGGTCATCTGCGCTCAGGGAGGTCTTATAAGGAGTTATGAATATGCGCACCACGTCTTCCTCGACCTTGTAACGCAGTTTGTCCGCCTTGGATTTGTCCAGCGATATGATGAAGTCGCGTAGTGAATCGGTATTCTTTTCCAAGGTCTCATCGGGCTTCAGGAACTCTATGGTCGAAGGCA
>CAZSAN010000009.1:0-4145 GCA_964604985.1 uncultured Candidatus Saccharibacteria bacterium
GACGTTGACGACAAGCGTCTTCGGCGTAAGGTTCAGTGCCAGACGCGCCCGGTCGAGCGTGACGCCTGCGTCCTCCAGGATCTTGGCGCCGATGCTGCCTTCTTGCGCGAGTACGCCAAGCAGCAGATGTTCGGTTCCAACGTACGCGCTTCCAAAGCTCCTAGCTATGGCATCAGCATGCTTAAGGCTTTGTAATGCGTTATTTGTGAGGTGGTTCAAGAATTCCTGGAAATCAGGCGAATTGGGCATCATAAGCTTTGTTATTCTCCTTTTACATTAGCGGCGTATCGGTCGAGGTTATGGTAAGAATGCCTGCTCACATTATAGCACTTGGCACTCTCGGGTCAAGAGTGCCAATTTCCGGTGTTAGCCTTAACTTATTTACTTATTTATCGTCGGTGCCGTGCTCTTCGATGGCTTCGAGCAGCGAACCTTCCAGCTCGCTCTTTTTCTTCAGCCTAGGCTGCTTAGGCAGGGTCTTGGTCTTCTCGGAAGTTTCCTTTTCTGGCTTTTCGCCGTTCTCCGGCTTTTCGGTCTCGCTTGCGGCTGCATGCTCTGCTTCAATATCCAGTTCATACCCCGTAAGCTTGCTGGCTAGACGGACGTTCTGACCGCTTTTGCCTATGGCTATGCTCAATTGGTCTTCCGGCACTATGACCTTGGCCTTGGAGTTCTTGTCGTCGATCTCGACCTTGGCTACCTTCGTCGGACTCAATGCCTGGGTGATATACTCGGCGGGATCTTCGGCCCACACTATTATGTCGATTTTCTCCTGCTCACCCACCTCGGAGACAACGGCGTTCACGCGCGTGCCGTGACCGCCGACGAAAGTACCGACCGGATCCACGCCCGGCACGTTTGAGGCCACGGCTATCTTGGAGCGCACGCCAGCTTCGCGGGCTATGCCCTTGATCTCTACCGCGCCGCTCTCCATCTCCGGAACTTCAGCGCGGAACAACCATTCTATGAACTGGGTATTACCGCGCGATACTACCAGCTGCGGGCCGCGGAAACCGCGCTCCACGTCCTTCAGGAAGACCTTCAGGCGCTGGCCCGGGTAATAGCGTTCGCCCTGTATCTGTTCGCTTCGGGGCATTATACCCTGGGCCTTACCCAGGTCGATCCTGACTATGTTGCCCTCTACGCGTGCCACGGTGGCATTTATGACCGTGCCGATCTTGTCCTCGTACTCGGCCATGACTATCTCACGCTCGGCTTCGCGCAGGCGCTGCAAAATGACCTGTTTTGCGGTCTGGGCCGCCACGCGGCCGAAAGCGTCGGCTTTCTCGTGGACTTCGACGGTCTCGCCGACCTTGGCGTTCTTGCGGATAGCCTGGGCTTCTTTCAAGCCGATCTCGTAAGCGGGCGTCTCCACGTTGTCGACTATGATTTTGCTTATGTAGGCGTCAACGTCGCCGGTGTTCAGGTTCATGGTCACACGGATCTCCTGCTCTCGGTCGCCGTAATCCCGCCGGTAAGCTGCGGCCAAGGCCTGCTCCACGACTTCTTTAACGGTGTCTTCTGGCAAGTTCTTTTCCTCGGCGATTACCCTTATGGCGTCAGCCAGTTGCTTCATGTCCAGATCCATAAAATTTCCTTTCTTAGTTAGTTTCCGAATTGTAAGTTCTTAAATAATCAGTGAGGGTATTAAAAAATCCGACCTGACTGGCCGGACTTCCTAGGGTAGAATTATACTTCGTGCGAAGCGGTATTGCAAGCTAGAAACCTAGACGCTATGGCCGCTGGCTGTTATGGCGGCCCGCATGGCGTTGTAGTGCGTACCGGTCTGCCTTCCCTGGCTGCTGCGCTCTATGAACTCTTCTACCTGCGGAGGAAGCGGCCCAGCAAGCAGATCGCCGCGCACGAAAGCTATCCTGCCCCTGGCCTGTTTCTCGGCTATTTCGGCCAGCCACTGCTCCCAAAGAATTGCCCGTTGCTCATGTGTACGCGCAGAATGCGGGGTAGCAAGCGCTTGCTCATATTCAGCGTCGGTTGGTACTTTCAGGCTCAATTCGTCGATATCATTCGCCGCTTCACCTGTTTCAGCCGACAATTCCAAGACGTCCCAAGCCGTACCTACAGGTACCTCGCTTGTTACTTCCGGTACTACGAGGAACTGGTCGACCCTGCGCCGGACCCCCGCATAAAATGTCACTATCGAATTCGGTGATGCTGGATCTATTACTGTAGCCGTTTCTATGACGGCTTGACCGGCTGTCTGCAGCATATCCTCCGCTTCAAGATAAGGGTATTGCATGACGCTATCGCGCATATAGCCGTACAGCCAACGCATCTTGGACGCTATAAGCAGTGTGCTTGCACTGGGGTCGCCGAGGTTCGCACCCCATATCATCTCCCTAGTTTCTGCGGCCGGTATGATCTCACTCCGGTCGATCGGGTAAGGCTGCACTCCTGTCAGAGCGACAATATGATTGTCTACTGCTTCGGGATCAGTAAATGGCAAAGGGTTAGACCCTAAGTTGTCTGCGTATGACATTATGATTTATTATATTAAATTGTGCATGTTTTGTCAATAATTCCATCCCTGTTGTACAATGGCTGGCATATGGGTAAGAAAGTCACGCGGCTGTACGAACAGTTCCAGCCCGAACATTATGCATTGAGCCTGGATCCCGATCGGGACGCCATGACTTTCAGTGGCCATGTGACGATACGCGGCAAGAAGACCGGTCGTCCGGCAGAACGTCTGACCTTCCATCAAAAAGGCCTCAGAATAACCAAGGCCTCTGTCGTTAAGCATAGTCAAAAAGGCGAAGAGCCCGTAGAGCTGTCGCGCGTGAACAAGCAGGATAGTTACGACGAGGTCCGCCTGCATGCCTCGGGCATGATATATCCCGGCGAATATACGGTCACTATGGAGTTCACGGGAGAAATCACCCGCCCCATGAACGGTATATATCCATGTTTCTTCAAGCACGGCGGCAAGGAGAAGAAGCTGATAGCGACCCAATTCGAAAGCCATCACGCCCGCGAGGCCTTCCCCTGCATAGATGAACCGGAGGCCAAGGCCACCTTTGATCTGGAGCTCACCACGCCCGCCGGCGAGACCGTCATCGCCAACACCCCGGTCAAGAAACGATCGGTCAAGAGCAAGATGCAGACAACCACTTTCGAGACCACGCCCAAGATGTCAACCTATCTGCTGGCGTTCGTCTATGGGGAAATGGACCATAAGGAAGCTAAGACAAAGGACGGGGTTAGGGTCCGTTGCTACGCCACCCCGGACAACGTGCGGTTCACCGATTTCGCCTTGGACGTGGCCGTCAAGACCCTGGAGTTTTATAACGAGTACTTCGACACCCCCTATCCCTTGGATAAATGCGATTTCATCGCGCTGCCTGACTTCGCCAGCGGCGCCATGGAGAACTGGGGCTGCATAACCTTCCGGGAACAGGCCCTTTTGGTCGACCCCGACAACACGTCCCTGCATCTTAAGCAATGGGTAGCTAACGTAGTGGCCCACGAACTTACGCACCAGTGGTTCGGCAATCTGGTCACGATGCGCTGGTGGACCGACCTATGGCTGAATGAGAGCTTCGCCAGTTGGATGAGCTGGCTGGCCGTGGACCATCTGTTTCCCGACTGGAAGGTCTGGACACAGTTCATAGTAGACGAACAGAGCCTGGCTCTCAGGCTGGACGCACTGGAGAATACCCACCCCATAGAGGTAGAGGTACGGCATCCGGATGAGATCCGTACCATCTTCGATGCCATCAGTTACGAGAAAGGCGCTTCGGTGCTGCTGATGCTACATGATTACCTGGGCCCTGATGATTTCCGTGATGGTCTGCGCCTGTATCTGAAACGCCATGCCTACGGCAATACCGACACGGTAGACCTCTGGCAAGCCTGGGAAGAGGTGTCCGGCAAACGGATCAAGAAGTTCATGGGCTCCTGGACCTCGCAGAGCGGCTACCCGATCGTGAAAGCGGATATAGCCGTTAACGAACCTAAGCTGTCGCAGGAGCGCTTCTATCTGAACCCTGCCGCCAAGAAACAGTCTGCCGTCTGGCCCATACCCCTGCTGCCCACTGAACCGCTCGAAATCGATACGCTCGATAGGTCGGAGGGTCGCTTGGCGGGGGTCGCACTGTCCGGAGATTTCCGGCTCAACCACGACCGGA
>CAZSAN010000010.1:0-6213 GCA_964604985.1 uncultured Candidatus Saccharibacteria bacterium
GGAGAAGTCAGTCGGCAATATCAACCCGCGTACGCTGAGCCAGCGCCTGGACGATCTGGAAGCCCAGGACATAGTCACTAAGGAAAGCTTCGCCGAGGTGCCGCCCCGCACCGAATATACGCTCACGGCCAAGGGCCGCGATCTGCAGCCCATACTGGAGCAGATGGCCGCCTGGGGCAATAAGTACGACCAGCCCTGCTAGCCTTATTTCTTCTGTTTGAAATCCAGCGAGGCTGAGTTTATGCAGAAACGCATGCCCGTGGGTTGGTCCGGCGCATCATTGAACACATGTCCTAGGTGGCTGCCGCAGTTCGCGCAAGCTACCTCCATCCGGCGCATGCCGTGGCTATCGTCCTCTAGCTTGTGCACCGCATCGGTTGCCGCCACGTCATAGAAACTTGGCCAGCCGCTCTTGCTGTCGAACTTAGTATCGCTCTTGAACACAACCGCGCCGCAAGCGGCGCAGGTATAGTCGCCGTCCTTGTCGTTATGCAGGAGCCTGCCGGTGAACGGCGCCTCGGTACCTTTTTCGCGCAGTATCCTGTACTGCTCGGGTGTGAGCTCTTTCTTCCATTCCTCGTCAGTCTTCTTCAAGCTTGAGCCTCACCGTGGTTTCCTGCTTCTTGGACTTTTTCTTCTTGGGATTTTCCAATTCTTCCAGCCTGAATATCCTGACCGCGATATATATGGTGATCAGCACGAAGAATACATCGATCAAGGCATACACGAAGCTGCCCCAACCGAAGTTGGCGGCACGGCCGTGGAAGTGCAGCGTGAAGGTCTTTAGGCTCAGCTTCTCGCCGAATAGCAGTTTGAACGCGGGATCTATGAAGCTGGCTATGAGTTGCCGGGCCAGTGCCTGGATCTGCGTGGCTACTACGAAACCGATGGCCAAGGCGACCACCGCATGTTCGCGCAGGAACGTCTTGAATCCGCCGACGACCTCTATGTCGGGCAGGGTGGGCTTGGGTTGACGGTCATACGTCCTTGGCGGCTGCATGCGCAGCGCGCTACCGGCAGTTATGTTCTGCGGTCGGGGCTTGGGTTTGCTCTGTCTGGCTGCCATGATAACTCCTTACATCTTATCCGGCGCGGTAATGCCGAGAAGTCCTAGACCGAATTGTAACGTTTCAGCATACTTGCGCACAAGGTGCAACCTAAGCTCCTGGCGCGGATCGCCCACGACGCGGCTGTTTTCGTAAAAACGATTGAACGTCTGGGCCAGTTCGTACAGATAGGTGCAGATGTGGTGCGGCATCATATCGGCTACCGCCCTGTCGACCGCCTCCGCAGCCTCGCCCAGCTTGCGTACCAGCGAGCGCTCATCATCATCCAGATCGCTTATAGGCCCGTGGTCTCGGGCGCCCGATCCGCCCGCCTTGCCCAATATGGACATGGCTCTGGCATGCGCGTATTGCAGATACGGCCCACTATTGCCTTCCAGGCTGACTGATTCATCAGGGTCGTAGATTATATCGCCGCCTGTCCTGTTTTTAAGAAATGCGTATTTTACCGCCCCTAATACCGTGTCTTCGTTATGGTCACCCGCAAGCTTTCGGTTGGCCTTGCTTGCGGCATCAAGCACGGCTTCTGCCCGTAAGATATTACCTTCCCTGCTGCTCATCTTGGTGCCGCCTTGAAGCTTAACGATGCCATGGGTCAGATGCCTGCTACGCGCTGACAGCTCAGGCTTGAACTGTTCGATGCTCTTGAGCACGACCTTCATATACTCGATGATGTCGTTCCCCGTTATGACGACCGATAAGTCGAATTTATAATCATCCCATTTCTTTATGATCAGGCCGACATCCTTGGCCTCATAGGTCGGTAGGCCCTCGGAGTTGATGAACACCCGCGGATGTAGACCGTGTTTTTCGCCGTCAAAGATAATCGCGCCGTCACTTTCCACGTATACGTCGCCGATGTGCTCCCGTACGGTCTTCAGCCCGAGCGGTGCCGTCTGACTTTCGGGATAATACTTCTCGAACCTGGTGCCGATGCGCTTATAGAAACTATCGAAATAATCGTAGCTCCATTTACGGCATTCCTTATATATCTGATGTATGTCAGCAATACGGATCTGCTGGGAGCCGCTGCCGGTTATGGTGGGAAAGTTTTCCGCCGTAAGGTTGGTGTTTCGCTGGTCATCCGGCAGCCAGTAATCGTAAATTATGCGGTTTAGTTGAATGATGTCCAGCTTGGGCATGTCTCCTTTGAGCCTTGCCATGCCGCCTTCTTCGACAAGCTGCGGCGTATGATCATAGGCCTTCGTGCCTTCTACGTATGCCTTGGAGAGCCATTGAGCCCGCTCCGCAACGGGTATCTTGTGCAGCGCTGCTACGTCAGCACCCCCCAGGTTACGCAGGATCGCCCACATTGTCTTGGCCACATGCAGGCCCACATCGCCGCCGAAGTTCACCCGGTGTACTTTAGCGCCCGCCTGTTCCAGCAGATTGGCTATGGCGTCGCCTACTACGCTTGTGTATAGGTGGCCGGCGTGCAGGACCTTGAAAGGATTGGGGTCCGAATATTCGGCTATTACTTCCTGGCCTTCGTAGCTGCGAGCCGGTTTGGCGTCCATGGCTGCTAGCAGTGTCGCATCGTTGAGCCTCAGATTGATGAAACCGGGGCCGGCCACGGATATTTCGCTTACCTGGTCTGCCAGGTCTTCGCGGAGTTGCGCTGCCAATGCGTCGGCTATCTCACGCGGGGACTTGCCCAGGGTCTTCGCCAGCCGCAAGGCTATGTTAGTCGAGAAGTCGCCGAATTTTTCCTCTGGGCGCGTAAGTTCGACGCCTTCGGGCGGCTTGGCGTCGGCACCGAACAGTGTCCCGCAGGCCTTGCCGACCTTCAATTCCAATTCCTGTCTCATCGACCCTAGTTTAACAGATTGGGGCGACCTTTTGCCTGTATTTCAGCGCATCTGCGGTATCGATGTGACCTCGGGCTCTAGGGCCTCGAGTTCCTTGAAGTCCACGCCCCGGCCGAACAGGATCCATTCGCCGGATCGTTTCATGATGTCCGCGTGGCGATGATACCAGGTGGCGTAGCGGTTGTTGATGTGGGACCTCCAGACTATGGATGGATAGTCCTTGGCCACGCAGTACCACAGGCTTTCGCCTACGCCCCTGCCTTGCAGCTCGGGCGACACCGCTAATTTATCCAGGTAGGCCGTCCCGTCCTTCAACCTGGTGACTATGCCGAACGCCATGCGATCGCCTGTCAGGTAGACCCGTTCGAATTTCTGGTCCTTGTAGCCGTCGGGCAAGGATTTGCGGAAGACGGCCTTTATAAGTTTTTCCAGGTCCGGATATAGGTCGTCCAGGTCGTGGGCGCGTATGATCTTCTGACCCTTGCACACGAAGGTACCAGAGCCGCTATCGGTCAGAAGCTCCAGCAACAATTCCGATGGCTTGGTTATCGATATCGCCGAGCCGACGTCCAGCTTATCCAACACGGAGGCCAGCTCGCGTAACTTCAATGCCATGCCGCCACTGACTATGCCGTCGTCGATGAGTGATCGGATGTCCCGTATGTTTATGCCGCTGATGAGTTCCTGCGCTCCGGTGGAGTCCATGGATTTGAGTACGCCGCCAGTGGGTGTGAGGCTAGCCATGCGATGAGGTTTCAGCGCAGTAGCCAGCGCTCGGAATACGGTGTCGGCGTTCACGTTCAGCGTAAGACCGGTCTGCTCGTCCGCCGCGAAGGATTGGAGGATCAAAACCTGATGATCCTTCATGGCCCTGGCGATCGCATCCGTGTCCACGTAGCTTATGTCCGTGCCGACCATGCCGAACTTAGGGTCCCTGTGGGTCTTGAATAGCTCTGCGGCCGGTATGGCGGCCGTATCGATACCGGCGTCCTTGAAGACCTTTATAAGGTCATCGCTCAGTCCTGCGAACGTTTTCTTGGCCAGTTTGAGCGTAGCTTCATCCGTGTAACGTTTACCATCAATGAAGCGCGGCTGCACGTTGGCAGCTTTAAGCGCATCGCTGAGCTGCGGGCCGCCGCCGTGCACCAGTAGAGTGTGGATGTTCCGGCCGGCCAATTCTGCCAAGGCTTCGGCCAGTTCCTGCACGGCGGCGGCGTCCTGCAGCAGGCCGCCGCCTACTTTTATAAGCAGCTGGCGATGGGGATCGAAGCCTTGGAGAGACCTAAGATAGCGTGCTGACTGCTTCTTGGGCAGGTCGGCTATTCTCACTGCTGCTCCGACAAGGTCTCATCAAGTATGGCCATGGCGTGGGCGATCTCTTCCGGCGACACGGTCAATGGCGGCAGCATGCGTATGACCTTACCTTGCGTGCTGTTGACGAACAGGCCTTTGGCCAGACAGGCTTCGGCCACCGGCTTCGAGTCACGGTCCAGCTCCACTCCTATCATCAATCCCTTCTGCCTTATCTGCTTTATGCAGCCGTGCTTGTCCTCCATGGCGGCCAGCCTGGTCGCCAGGATGTCCGCGGCCATCGCCGCATGTCCTTGGACTTCCGGGTCCAGTACGGTCTTCATAGTGGCGATGGCCGCGGACGATACCAGCGATCCGCCACCGAACGTGCTGCCATGCATGCCTGGCCTTACCAGTCCGGCCACCTTGGCGCCGGTTATGGTCGCGCCTATGGGCAAGCCGCTGGCCAAGGCCTTGGCCGAGGTAATAATGTCCGGCTCCAGGCCATAGTCCTGATATGCGAACAACGTGCCTGTGCGACCGATACCAGTTTGCACCTCATCCACTATGAGCAATATGTCCCTTTCCCGGCAGATCCGGCGTATGACAGCGGCGTATTCGCGGGTCGCCACATGGATGCCGCCTTCGCCCTGGACCAGTTCCAGCATTATGGCCAGGGTGTCGTCGTCGACTGTTTCCTCTAACAGCTCGGAATCGTTGAATGGCACGTGCACGAAACCTTCGAGATGCGGAGCAAAGCCCTCCTTGATCGGCTTCTGGCCCGTGGCAGCCATGGTGGCAGCGGTGCGCCCATGGAATGAGCGCTCGGCGGTTATTATCTTGTGCCGTTTGCCTTTGCCGTATAGTTTGGCGAATTTTATGGCGGCCTCGTTCGCCTCGGCTCCGCTGTTGCAGAAGAATACTTTGCCTTCGATACTGTTCTCTACCAGCAGCTTGGCGAGTTCGCCCTGCGGCTCCAGATAAAAGACGTTCGGTACGTGTATGACCTGCTTGAGCTGGTCGCTTATGGCTTCCACTACCGGCCCAGGCCGGTGGCCAAGGTTGGAAACTCCCCATCCGGACATGAAGTCCAGGTACTTCTTCCCCTTCTCGTCATAGATGTGGCTGCCTTGGGCCTTGACTATGGTTATGGGGAAGCGTCGGTACGACGGCAGGACGTACTTGTCGAACTCTTCCTCGTTCATCGGTACTTATTCTAGTTGTATTCGACGTTTATGTCGACATAGTCCTTGCTGAGATCGCAGGTGTATACCGTAGCTTCTGCTTCACCCAACTGAACGCTTATAGTCATGACGAGTTCGTCGTCCGCGGGGCTATCCACCGCTATGTCCAACGAATCTTCCGTTATATCCAAGCCCAGCGTGCCCACGGCCTGGGCTATACGGCCCCAGTTGGCAGTCTTGCCGTGGGCGGCCGTCTTTACCAGCGGTGAATCCGCGGTGGCATAGCCTATGGCCTTGGCCTGGTCATAATCCTTGGCGCCTTTGACATTGACCGTCACCAACATGGTGGCGCCTTCACCATCGCGCACGATCATCAGGGCCAGGTCCAGGCAGACCTGCCTCAATGTCTCCAGGAAGATCCGGTAGTTGCCGTCTTCTTCGTCGATCATCACGTTGTCCGCCTGGTCGTTGGCGGTCAGCGATACCGTGTCATTGGTACTCATGCAGCCGTCCACCGTTATGGCGTTGAACGTCGTCCGGACGGCTTCACGCAGGGCCTTGTCGAGCAGCTCCGGCGATATAGCGATGTCGGTCGTCAGGAAGCCCAGCATCGTCGCCATATTCGGCTCGATCATACCGGAGCCTTTGGCGCAGCCGCCTATCGTGATGGTCTTACCCCCTAGATCGCAGGTGTAGGCCACTGACTTAGGGTGCGTATCTGTGGTCATTATGGCCTGTGCCACGGACCGGTCGGCTTCATCGTCCTGGCCTGCGGCATCGAATGAGGCCTTTATGCCAGCGCTGATCTTATCCATGGGTAACGGCTTGCCTATGATGCCGGTGGAGGCTACCAGCACCTGGTCCTGG
>CAZSAN010000011.1:0-2895 GCA_964604985.1 uncultured Candidatus Saccharibacteria bacterium
CACTGCGGTCAGTCTCCTCCCTTATCACCTGGCCGGTCTTCAGCCCTAGAATATGCTCAAGCAGGTCGTCATGCCGCCAGAAGGCAGCTTTCCATTCATCCGCATAGGGCTTGGATCCCGTGTGCATAGAGAATATGACCATGCCCAGTTCCTCGCCCATGACCCTGAGTGCGTGGTCTGTAAGCCCGGGCATGGCCTGGATGGCGTTTATGCCCGGAACACGCTCCAAGCGGTTGCAGTAGGTGTAGGTCTTGCCATCTATTTCCCATGCGCCCCCGCCGATTACTTCTAGCAGCGCCGGTATGGTGCAGCCTATGTCGAAGCCTTGCTTCTGCAGGTCGCTCAGGAAAGACAACTGGGCCTGCTCCTTTAGAGCCTCGGCCTCGGATAGGTAGAATTTTCTGACCACGCCTGGGGTATCGGTTACCGCTATACCTTTATGACCCCGTCCAAGTATCTTCATGAGGAAGATGCCGTCGGCGTGGGATCCATGAGCACGGCGTTCTTGGATAGATATGGGTCGGTGCAGGCCGCGCGGTTGAAGCAGCAAGGTCTGCGCTCGCCCTTCCTGAGTTTCGAGCAAGCCACATCTATGTGCCGCCTGCGTGTTTCAGGGTTCCTGGTAGAGCCTATCCAGCGCAGCCAATCCCAGCGGGCCATAGGAGTGATCTTCTGCCATAGGGCCCGGGCTTCCGTATCGGCCGCAAGAGCGTCCTGCCAGTCCTGTGGCACTTCGGGCTCCGGCCATTCCTTGGTGGGCTCGATCGCCACATGCACTGTGTCCCCAGCTGTAGCATCTATGCTGCCAAGCATGTCCTTGCCAGGCTTGAACCAATGCCCACCCCTGCCGTCGGGTTGAAGCGGCAGCTGGAAATGGGCCCCGTTGATAGCGCCTTTGACCATCACCATGCCGCGCGACGGCAACTTAGCGCTGGTCGCCCGAGGCAATCTAAGTACCGCGGTCGGACCGATCTTGACCAATGTGGCGTCAAATTTGAGCGACATAACTCTAGTATAACTGACTTGGCGGGTCGGTAGCTTCCGGTGGAGGCGTGTCAGTATCAGCCGGTAGCAGTGATTCTTCCATGATCATGACTAGCACGATGGCCGTCCTGCCCGCGAAGGTGGTGTCGCCTTCGCTGGCCGCCAGGTGCTCCATGGCTTCTAACCGCTGCAGCCTGCAGAAGCCGGCTTCGTCCAAAGCCTCGAGTACTTCTACGGGCAGGGTGTTCTGCGCCAGCGCATCCGATATCATGACCTGCCCCGTAGCTTCTACGTATTCGTTATAAGTCTTACGGGCATCGCAGATTTCCGAACTGCATACTTCGCCGCTCATAGGGCACATTAACTGGTTCACGGACGTATCCTCATTAATTGCCAATGATTATTCAAGTTTGTCATCTATAAGTCAAGTTTCATTACACGTTCTTGTTCAGACTATCCGTGGAGCCGGCTCTTTGTCGGTATGCTTGACGAGGCCCGCTACCTCACTGCCGTAGAACTTAAGCTGGGGGTGTTCCTCGTTCACTGACTCGCAGAAAGCAGCTATTTGTTCGGGAGTACTCGGGGTTGCAGTGTCTGTACCGACAAGTCCCATCTCGCCGTATAGATCGAATAGGATGCGTGTCGCCGTGGTGTCTCCCGGGCCGCGCTCCACCTCGTCGATCTGCAACGCCTTATTGACCATAAGGCCTAGGAAGAAAGTATGGGCTTCTGCTGGTCCATCAGGTCTGGCATGGTCTAGTAAATCATATCCGAAATCAAAACCGGCTGCTCGCAGTGTGGCGACGAAGTATGCGGCACGCGCCGGCATATTGGTGCGATTCCTTAAGTACTTCTTCCAGTTTCTTATATCGTCCTCGCCGCCGGCACGGAAGCTTTCAGTCTGTTCGACCCTACCCTCTGTAACCTGTATGATACGGCTTTGGCACGCGCTTATGGCTAACGATGAGGCGGTAAGCTGGAAGGTTTCACCGAGTTCTATCACTGCCTGATTGATCGTGAAATCCGTATTGCCGCCTAGAAGATCTCCGATATCCGGATGGCGGGGTATATAGATCTTGTCGGGATCGTCTTCGGGGCTGAGTCCCATGTGGACGGCCCTGTACGCTTCATCACTGCAGCCGTCTCCTATCGCAGCCAGATCTACATCTCGTATAGGTCGCTCAATGCCTTCGACTGCCTCTAGTAAGCTATTACGAGCGCTGCCTCCGAATATAACAAGGCCTTCAAGCTTCGAGTCTTCAACGCCGTCCAACCGCTCGACTAAAGTTCCGTGGGCAGCGGGAAACTCATTAGCCTGAAAGGTAGCCAGATTCATTAGCAAAAAATACCATAAAACGTGTCATATGACAACACATGCATGCTTAGCATGCAACGTCGTGGTCGATGCTGCCGGACTGGAATTGCATAAGGCCTGATGGCCCGCCAGTGAACTCATGACCTTCACAGAAGCCCGAGGCACTTACGGGGTCGGTCCAGGTAGTGAATCCCCACGACTCTTCGCCGCTCTGCAGGCCCCCGGTGATTGCGTTCCACCACGCAGTAGCGCTGTATACGCCTACGCTAGTAGCACCGCCTGCAAGCAGGGCGTCGGTCTCGCCCTGCAGGCTGCTCCGGTTCAGGGAGGTGTCGCTCGACCAGGTCTGGTCTGGCTCTACATCTTTCCACCACCGGACGTTTACGGGAACTCCGGCTGCGTTGGCGGCGCTGATAGCGAATTTCCCGTACCAATAGCCCTCATTGTATGCTATGCAATTTTCATCACCAGCCGCGCACTGCTTCGGGTTGTCAGGGTCGATGTGCGGAGACTCGCTGTTGAAGTCGCTTATAACGTACAGGTTCAGCGCCTTGCCGGGAAAGTTGTCAGCCTCTTGTTTAAGGCATGGATTAACC
>CAZSAN010000012.1:0-1971 GCA_964604985.1 uncultured Candidatus Saccharibacteria bacterium
TGCTTAGTCTGCATGATGGCAGCACCACAGGCCACGTGCAGTCACTATTGGTGGGCTCACTGTTCATGATCGGCGCTTTCCTGTGTCTGGTGCTGAACATTATCGCCGACCTCATAAGGATCAACCGCATACTTGTGGAGGATGATCTGGAGCAGACCAAACGCTTGCGGTTCAGCGCAGGAACTCGCCAGGCTGGTAATAACCCGGGGTGATGGGCCCTAGCGTATCCTGTACGGCGTGATTCGCGCTACGTACCGCGGCATTATCCCGATACCAAGCGTCATTACTCCTAAGTATGTAGGTCAGCGCTCCGCCGCCCCACAACAGGCTTAAGACCCCTAGGGCAGCCACGGCCATCTTGGCCTTCTCCTGGCCGCGCAAGCATTCACCGGCCGAAAGAGCCCCTATGAGTAGTAAAGGAAGCATTACCGGCAGCAGATACCTTCCATTTATAGCCACAGGCTGGCCGGTACTTACATATGCGGCGAAGTTATCGAGCCATAATACGGCTACATAAAAGAATGATGCAAGCGCCATCAGCGTCAGGGCGCTGCCGCCATACCTTCTGAAGACGCGCTTGCCATAAACGGCTACCAATACCATGCCTGAAACCGTGAAAATTATGGCACTGATGCCCGGAAACAATAACGGCCCCCTGGTCTGATAGCGCGTACCTGGTCCATCGACGGCGAAAAACGTCCGCAGCCACATGCCATAGAGCCAATCGCCCATGAATATGACGGGGTTATGATCTGTTCCCGTCTTAGTCTGTTTATAGTGGCGATCCCGGGCCCAGGGGCCGTAGGCGCTACATTCATCTACGCTCAGGACCTTGTCGCAGGCTGGCACTGGAGTGTGGTAACGTAGCGCGTTCACGACGTAGCGCTGCGCGAACAATAGGCCAGAGACTGCCAGGCCGACGAGCAGGAGCGTCACGGCCAGCTTGGAGGCGCTCCGTAAGCTAATCATGAATGCGCTTCGCAATTCCTTCCAGCTGCCGAACATACTTACAGCTTTAAGCGCCAGATATAGAGCTATCACGGCGAATATGGGCAAGAAGGCATATTTCACCAGACTCGTGAACAGGCATAGCATGGTGAGGCGTAAGACTAGGGCGGCGTCCATACGCCTTTTGCCTATGGTAGAGGCCAGATCGGCCGCCCAAAGCAACGCCAAGGCTACAAGAGGGAAGAATAGGTTATCATAATTGATCTGGGCCGCAAGCAACGGTGTGACAGGGAGCAGTACTAAGACGAGTAGGCAGACATGGACTATCGCCCTTGAGGCGCCTGTCCTGAGCATGAGGCGACGGAAGAGCACCAGGCCCCAGGCGAACAGTCCGATATCTAGGAATCGGAGTATCAATACCCGCACGGTCTGGTCGTTAGTGAACAGTCCTATCAACCTATACGGAAAACTCATCAGGTACTGATACATGTAGGATGGGTCCCGTGCGACGGCACCGAACTGGGCGGAACCCTCGGGCTGGGCGGCCAGGAACGGACTTATATGATGGGCGTATATACTGATTATTCCCAGATGGAAATCTTCGTCAAAAGCCATGGGATAGAGTCCGCTGAGCGCTATCCATAGCGCCTGCAGCACGAACAGGCCCATGATGAGCCGAAAGAAGATCGGCTTGCCGACGAATGCCACGATACGGCTTGTATGCGATTTTTGTGCCGCCATATACTTCAAAGCACATTATAGGCTAATATAATAGTCATATGAAACGTATCCCCTGGCGGTCCATCGCCGTAGTGAGCATAGTGGTCGCTACTACCGCCGTATTCGTACTTTATTTCGTCAAACATCCAGAGGTACGACATCAGCTGTCCAACATGTCGTTAGGCATACTCATAGGCCTGCTGGTGCTGACCGGTCTCAGCAATCCGCCGATACCTGCCTTCTATGTCCTTCTTCTGATCAATGCGATCGCGCGGACATTCGAAACGCCGTCCCTTCAGTCTT
>CAZSAN010000013.1:0-4035 GCA_964604985.1 uncultured Candidatus Saccharibacteria bacterium
GAGGAACGTTTCAACGAGTATGAACGTTCCACGGCCCCGCTTATCGAATGGCTGTCCGGGCACGGCGTCAACGTGGTAGATATCAACGCCGAACGCACTCCGGAAGAAGTCAACTCCGACATAGTCACACGCTTATGATCACGCGAATCAAGACCAAGCAGGAAATCGCCGCCATGCGCGAGAGCGGTCGCATGCTTGCTACCGTACTGACGCTGCTTAAGGAACGGCTTGAGCCGGGCATGTCCACCAAGGACTTAGCCATTATGGCTGCCAGCGAACTGGAAAAACTTGGCGGCCGCCCCAGTTTCCGGGGCTATCAGGGATTCCCGGATGTCATCTGCATCTCGCTGAATGACGAGGTCGTGCATGGCATACCCCGTCCTAACCGCATCATCGGTGAGGGCGATATAGTGGGCATGGATTTCGGCGTCACTTACGACGGTATGATCACGGACTCGGCCATCAGCGCCATAGCCGGCAAGCCCAAGACCCAGGGGCATGTCAGGCTGGTGGAAGACACCAAAGTTGCCCTTGATGCCGGCATAGCCGCCGTGCACGACCAGGTACGCACCGGCGACATAGGCGCCGCCATACAGGATTCGCTGACGAAGTTGAAAGGGCGTCGCTACGGCATAGTGCGCGACCTGGTCGGGCACGGCGTCGGCCACCAAGTGCACGAGGATCCTAACATCCCTAACTATGGCAGCAAAGGCACGGGGCCGTGGCTCTCGGCCGGCATGACCATCGCCATAGAACCTATGGTCACCCTCGGTACCGAGAAGGTCCATGTGGCTCCGGACGGCTGGACCGTGCTGACTAATGACGGCAAGTGGGCGGCCCATTGCGAGCACACAGTGCTTATCACCGAAGACGGTGCCGAAGTCCTTACCACGTTGTAAGGACCAAGCAATAGCGGTATACTTAACAACAAGGTCCCACCTAAGATTAATAAATACCAAGTATGCAAAACCAGGAACATTTCATAGGCCTTGATATCGGTACTTCCGCGGTCCGCTGCGTGGTCGGCGGTTTCGATCCGAACGGCAGCAATCTGCCTTCGGTCATCGGTCATGGCCAGGCGCCAAACCAAGGCATGCGCCGCGGCGCGGTCGTCCACGTGGACGAAGTAGCGGATGCCATCTCCAAGGCCGTGACCGAAGCCGAGCGCATCTCCGGCGTCCATATACGTAACGCCACGGTCAACGTCAACGGCTCCCATGTAAGCGGCCTCGACTCCGAAGGCGTGATAGCCATCAGTGCCGCTAACCGCGAGATCACACCGGAAGACCGCCTAAGGGTCGAGGAAGCCGCCACCATAGTCAGCTTGCCGGCCAACCGCGAGATAGTACAGTTCTTCGCCAAGAATTACAGCTTGGACGGCCAGAAGAACATCAAGGATCCGGTAGGCATGCACGGTGTGCGCCTGGAGGTCGACGCTCACATAGTCACGGCTTCCTCGCCCAATATGCGAAATCTGGACATAGCGTTGGAAAAGGCCGGTATCGCGGCCAACCACCATACCGTATCCGGACTGGCGGCCGCCGAAGCCGTGCTTACCAGACAGCAGAAAGAGGCCGGTACCGCCCTCCTGGACATCGGTGCGGGCACTACGAACCTCATAGTCTTTGAAGACGGCGAGGTCCAGCACGTGGCCGTAGTTCCCATAGGCGGCCAACATATAACCAACGACCTGGCCATAGGCCTCAGGACCGATCTGGATATAGCGGAAGCCGTCAAACTGCAGCATGCCAATCTTAAGGACGCCGTCCATCGCACGGACGCCAGCATAAAGGTCGGCAATCGCACCCATCATTACGATTTTGAAGAGATCGCGATGATCGTCAGCGCCAGGGTGGAGGAGTTGCTTGAATACGTGAACAAGGAGCTGCAGAAGATCAAGCGGGCCGGCAAGCTGCCTGGCGGGGTCGTCATTACCGGCGGCACATCCAATCTGCCCGGCATAGACGAGTTCGCGCGTGATCATCTGGAGCTGCCGGCCCGAATCGGCAAGCTCCATAACATAGGCGGTCTGGTGGACACCGTAGATGACGGTGCTTTCACCACCGTGGTAGGCCTAATGCTGCTCGACATGCTGTTATTGCCGTCCCTGCCACCCACGCACGGCCGCGGCGGCGCTACCACCAAACAGGCCCGCGCCATCCTGGATGGCATGTTCCGCCGTTTCCGCCGCTAAGACTCTAAGCCCGCTTGAGCCAGACGGTCACAAGTGTGGCGATCATGAGGCCCACGAACATGTAGCGCACAAATTCATTACCGCCTTTGATCGCGATCCTCGATCCGAAATAAGCACCGAAAAGATTACCGGCGAACAGTGGTATACCCAGACGGAGATCAATCAATCCCGAGAACGACATAAGTAAGCACACCGATATGATCTCAAACGGAAAAACGACCGCGAAGCGATTAGCCGCTGCTTCAAGAGAGGGCACCTTACGCAGTTCCATCAAGGCGAACATCCCTATGAAGCTGCCTACCTGCAAGGAAGCAGAACTGAGCGATCCCAAGAAGTATACAGGTTGCCACCAGATACTGGGCTTACCTCGTTTTACGATGCTGCCGTGCCATAACACGAAAATCGTCATAGGGACTAATACGATTGTTAACAGGTATCTTATGGTTGCGTCCGGAAGGCGTATTATCAATATGGTGCCGAGGATCGCTCCTGCACCCTCAAGGAATAATAGCGGTAGGATAAGCCGTCTTTTCATAAGGCCAGCGCGGCTGAAGTTATAAAGGGCCGCCGGCGAAAACCCCAGGTCGCCGAACCTGAACGTAGCCAGCGCGGCATTGAGCGGCAAACCTACGAACAGCAGTGGATACAACGCGATGAAGCCCGCGCCGCCTCCACCCATGGTGCCCAGTAACGCTGCTCCGAAGCCCGCGCCGAACATTATTAAAGATTCCACGCCACCAGTATAACGTAAGCGTCTTGAACACTAAATTACGCTAATGGTAATTTTTAACGGCGGCTCGAAATCCGGACCGCACACAAAAACTCTGCGTGCCGACATATCGCCGAATCCGATATTTTTCGCCGGACAAATTTGTTGCACTGACAGGGTACGCTGGCGTATCCTCACAGCTGTATAATTTAGGATTTTTGAGGGACTACCCCGGAGGGAACAGGCAATATCCATGGCAGAAGTAGTTGAGCCGGCTATCGAGACATTCGCGCAGATCAAGGTCATAGGTGTGGGCGGCGCCGGCGGCGCGGCCGTCAACCGCATGGTCGAGGCAGGCATAGAGAACGTCGAGTTCATCGCTATCAACACCGATGCCCAGGCTTTGCATCACAGCAAGGCCAGCAAGAAGATCCACATAGGCAAGGATGCCACCCGCGGCCTGGGCGCCGGCGCTGATCCCGCCATCGGTCAGCAGGCCGCCGAGGAATCTCGAGAAGACATCAGGAAAGCCGTGGAAGGCGCGGACATGATCTTCGTGACGATCGGCGCCGGCGGCGGCACCGGCAGCGGCGGCGGCCATGTCGTGGCCCGCGTGGCCCAGGAGATGGGCATACTCGTGGTCGGCTTCGCCACCAAACCTTTCGCTTTCGAAGGCGAGAAGCGCCGGCGCAACGCCGAGGTCGCCATAGAGAAGCTGCGCAATGCCGTCGACACCCTCATAGTCATACCGAACGACCGCCTGCTCGAGACGATAGACCGCGATACGCCTCTGACCGAGGCCTTCAAGGTCGCTGACGACGTCCTACGCCAAGGCGTGCAAGGCATATCAGACCTTATAACCGTACACGGCCTCATAAACCTCGACTTCGCGGACGTCAAGACCGTAATGGCCAAGGCCGGCTCGGCCCTGATGGGCATCGGCCGGGCCACCGGCGAGAACCGCGCCATCACCGCCGCCCAGCAGGCCATAGAATCGCCGCTGCTGGAGGTTTCCATCGACGGGGCCCGCGGCATCCTGTTCTACGTGATCGGCGGGAACGACCTGGCCATGCACGAGTTCACTGCCGCCGCCGAGGCTATCACCGCTGCCGCCGTCCCCGAAGCCAACATC
>CAZSAN010000014.1:0-2565 GCA_964604985.1 uncultured Candidatus Saccharibacteria bacterium
TTATAGATACCGGCGCCGAAGATTATCGGCGTGGCCAGCAAGAAGGAAAAACGCGCCGCGTCCTCGTGGTTCAGGCCGCTGTACAGACCGCTTACCATGGTTATGCCCGAGCGGCTGATACCGGCGAACAAAGCGCCGATCTGGGCTACGCCTATGATGCTGGCGCGGCCAAGGGTCAGCTTGTCGCTGATGTTGCGGGCAGTGCTCTCCAGACTGTAATTGTCGCCTTCAGTCTTCTTTAAATGGCGGTCGCCTATGAGCAGTATGCAGCCGTTTATGAATAGGAATATGATGGCCGATAACGGCTTGGCGAATTGCGTACGCAGGCTGTGCTCGAAGATTAGGCCGATCAGGCCGGCGGGAATCGTGGCAGCTATCAGCAGCCATGCCAGCCGCGCATCCGGCGAGTCTATCCTGCGCTTTGATACGGATGAGAAGAATCCCTTGATGATGCGCCACCACGTATGGCGGTAGAAGACCAGCAATGCGGTCGCAGTGGCCACATGCAGCGCCACCAGGAATGCTAGGAAGAAGGATTCGGACTCGCTTTGGCTATGAAGTATGCTGTTCCAATTCAATAGCCAGGGTACGATGACCGAGTGGCCTAGGCTGGAGATGGGAAAAAGTTCTGTGAAGCCCTGGAGCAAGCCCAGGACTATGGCTTGGAAGTAAGTTATCATGCTAACAGTTTATCAAATCCCTCGCTCATGTCGCCGGTCCCTTGGAGCCGGTGTCGTAGCTTAGCAGGCCCTTGCCGGAAGCTCCCCAGGCATCCAGGACCGGTTGCAGTACACGCCAGGTAGACAGGACTTCGCGGTCGCTGGCGAACAGCGAGCGGTCGCCCCTTATGGCGTCCATGAGCACCCGTTCGTAAGCGTCTATATGTTGCCTGTCCCGGAACGTGTCGTGATATCGGAAATCTAGGGCTGCATGCTGCATCCGGTCCGCGAAACCAGGCTCCTTCACGACCAGGTCCAGGCTTATGCCCTCATCCGGCTGTATGCGGAACGTCAAGCTGTTGCGGCGGCGTTCATGCGGCGTATTGAACTCCACGTTTATCTCGGTGCTTTTGCGGTCCAGGGCCTTGCCCGTCTCCAGCGTGATGCCGGTGCCTCTCCATCGTTCGGATCCATGCCTGAGGTTCAGGCGGGCGTATGTCTCGGTATGGCTGTCCGCTTTGCCGACCTCTTGCCGGTAGCCTTCGTATTGGCCGCGGACCGCAAGTGAAGGATCCGCGGGCTCCAGACCTTCCAGGAATCTTTGTTTGGCTTCGTGTATGGCCTGGCTGCTCATGTCGGCAGGTACGTCCATCATGGTTATCGATAACAGCTGCATAAGGTGGCTCTGTATGAAGTCGCGTAAGGCCCCCGTCTGCTCGTAGAACGCCGCCCTGCCCTCTATGCCTATGGTCTCCGCTGCCCGGATATGGACATGCCTTATGTGTTCGCCGTTCCATAGCGGCAGGAATATGGGGTTATGCATGCGGAATGCCAGCAGATTCTGTGCCGTCTCCTTGGCCAGGTAATGATCTATACGGTATATCTGCTCCTCTTCAAAGTCTGAAGACAGCAATTCTATAAGTCCGCTCGCGCTATCGGCGCTGTAGCCGAAAGGTTTTTCCAGCAGCAGGCGGTTAAGCGGTTCGTTAAGTCCGGATGACGCCAGATTACCGATAATAGGCGGATAGGCTGAAGCAGGTATGGACATGTAGAAAAGGCGGCTATGGCGGGTGTGGCCGTCGAAGCCGTCCAAGGTCTCCCTAAGCTTGCGGAAATCCTCGGTTTTCTCAGGATCCAACTGCAGCGTCTGCAAAGCGGCCTTCACGCGCTTCAGGCCTTCGGGGTCGCAGACGTTATCTTTCTCTAGCACGCATAGTTCCACCGTGTCTAGGAGCTGCTCGGCCGTAAGAGGGCGCCGGCTTATACCAACTATCCTGGTGTCTTCGGGCAGCAGTCCTTGCCTGAACAGATGGTATAGTGCCGGCAGCAGTTTGCGCTTGCTAAGGTTGCCGGTCACGCCGAAGATGACTATGGCGGGCGGGTCTGTCATGCTGTGTGCGGCCTGATCAGACATGTTCGCCCACCTGATCGTTGTACAGATAAGCTTCGGGCAGCTCGTCCAGTATACGGGCCGGTTGCTGAAGCAGGTCAGCGACCCCTGCCTGCAAGGCCTCCAGGGCCTTGCGCTTAGGCTCGCCGAAGGCGAAGGCGTAGGCTGCGGTGACCTGCCGCAGTGCCGGGAAGGTCAGCGTCACCCGCTGGAAACGACCTGATACGTAGCCTGCTACTAGGGCTGTCTCTTCCTTGGCGGCCGGAGACCCGGGCAATATGCCGGCTATATGCCCGTCGGCACCTATGCCCAGCTGTGCGATCACCGTGTCGCAAGCCGATAAAGCCTGGTTTATCGATTGGCCGTAGACTTTCACGGTATCTTCAAAACTTACTCCGGCTTTCAGCGCAGGTATCGTGGTGGCTTGCTTGGGTTGGAAGCCGGCCTTCATAAGCTGTTCCCAGTTGGAGTCCTCGTGACCGGGTTCACCGTAACGCTCATCAGCCAAGGCGACGC
>CAZSAN010000015.1:0-6208 GCA_964604985.1 uncultured Candidatus Saccharibacteria bacterium
CGCGAGGAAATGCTCTCCAGCGCCCGCAAGTACATATATCCGCTCCAGCACTCCAAGCATCACATCGTCCGCAACTCCATCATATTGCTGATCGCAGTGGTGGTCATGTTCTTCGGTGCCTGCACACTCAGCCTTTACAAGCTCCAGAACACCGGCGGTTTCATATACGACGTCACCCGCATCGTCCCGTTCCCGGTAGCGAAGGTAGGCAATCACTGGATAAGTTATGAGTCCTATCTGTTCGAGCTACGCCGCAACATGCACTATTACCGCACCCAGCAGCGCGCCGATTTCAACACCAAGGGTGGGCAGGACCAGCTGGCCAGGCTCAAGCGGCAAGCCATGGACCAGGTCGTCCAGGATGCCTATGTGAAAGAATTGGCCGACAAATACCATGTATCCGTCTCCAGCCAACAGGTGACGAACGAGGTCAACCTGCTGCGCAAGCAGAACCGTCTGGGCGACAGCGAACGCGTCTTCCGCGACGTGCTCAGCCAATTCTTCGGCTGGAGCGAGTCCGACTTCCGCCGCCACCTCAAGCAGGAGCTGCTGCAGCAGGCCGTTGTCACCAAGCTCGACACCCGCACCAACGCCCGTGCCCAGTCCGCCCAGAACCAGCTGGCCAACGGCGTCAAGTTCGCCTCCGTGGCCAAGAAGATGTCCGACGATGCTTCTACCCGGAACAACGGCGGCCGCTATCCGGACGTCATAACCCCCGACGACGCCAATCTATCCCCGGTCATCACTCAGGCCCTCTTCACGCTCAAGCCTAATCAACCGTCCACCATCATAAACACCGGCTACACCCTGGAGATCGTGAAGGTCCTGGACCGCCATGGCAACAAACTGCACGCCGCCCACATCCAGTTCAACCTCCAGCCCATAAGCGTCTATGTTAAGCCTCTGCAGGCCACACAGCCCGTTCACGAATACATCACCATACCCAAGGCGCCCCAAGGCAACTAGGCTTACGCGCGAACCGGCATAAACAGGTTTGCTTTTTGCGCCCTGAATTGCTATGATTACCCCTGTTGTATCCGGCCTGGAAGCCGGACGATAGGCAAGGGCTCGTAGTGAAGAGGCCTATCACGCCTCCCTGTCACGGAGGAGATCGCCGGTTCGAATCCGGTCGGGCCCGCCAGCACTTTGACAAATTACCACTGATATGCTATTATTAAAGAATGTCCGGTAAAATAGAGATCTTACCTCAAGCATCAGAATCGTCTTCTGCGCCGATGTCCGGCGACTACATTATCGAACATCCAGAAGCGGCTTGGGATACGACCGTTATCGTGCCCGTATCGCCAGAAGAAGTATGGTCCGGGAGGCTCGGAATAACCCGTATGGGTCCATTGAGCGAAGGGGGCGCTGGCGTGCCTCTGCCGCCCAGGCTTGATAAGTATTTACCGGGCGGCAAACTCAAAGATTTTCGGTCTCTGCCGGATGATGCTCCGATGCCACGAGAATTGCATGTTGGCGATAGCGTGCCCGACGGCCATAAGGATGACAGGGCGGTAGTAGTAGAACGTGATGATGGGGCGAGAACCATAGTTTTCGATATGCAATGGTCGCCTAAAGGTGAGCAACCAGGCCTGCACTATACGTGGCAACTTCAGGTGGAGGAGGGTAGTGCTTCTGGGACAACAAATCTGACTGCTAGAACCCGGATGGAGCATCTTAAACGTCCAGAGCTATGGGCTAAGTTTGGCCCCGGCATAGACCGTTCCGCCATGAAGCTCATTAGCGAGGGCATTGCCCGGGATGAATCTGTTAGCGGCATATCGGAGCGCAGGCAGAGAGCCCGTAGAATTATAGCTGGCGGTGCGGCCGGTGGTCTCGTGGCCAGGGAGCTCTCCAAGGGATCGCCGTCAAAAGCTGTTAGGCTTGCTGCGCCTATAGCTGGAGCTGTAATAGGGGCGGCCGTAGGGTCTAGAACGAAACCTAAACCCTAGAGGTTCGGAAATCCGACCTTGAATAACTAAAATAGTTCCAGACCTGCTCCGCCAAGGTCCGCCAATATATCGATTCCTATTATTGCGAGTACGCGCTGCTGATTGATTCAGGCAATAGGGCTATGTTTCCGACATGCTGTTGACGCCATCCTAGAGGAGGAGTTCCTTCTGGCCGGGGTCTATCATGAAGGAATCTCGTGCTCGTAGCCGTAGCGGGTTCGTCACCATACTGATCAGCCTTATCATAGAAGACGATGACTATATTGCTCCCGGGATGTTCAGTGGCCAGGTGGCGGGCAGCGACCAAGCTGGCGGCAGACGAGTTGCCAATTTGCTCATAGCCACGCCTACCCTTGTTATATTCGTCGCGTGTTTCATCACGGACGCCAGGGTTAGCCAGTCTGACTTCATCCACTGCGTCAACATTTCCGTACTTCAACCGTACGTTAGGGGCGCTGGAGCCATACATATCATGTTGTGTGAACTCCAGCGGCTTGCCGAAGCGTTTTTCGTATTCGCCTGGGTACATCTGCTCGAAATAAAAAGGCGAGCGTTCGTCCTCGAGCCCTACAATGGCCACGTCCGGATAATGTCGCCTCATTGATCGCGAAAGGGCAGCGGTCGAGGTGCCGTTACCCATGACAGACACTACGTAATCGACTTTCTCGTCATCCGGCATTTGCGCACTTACTTCGTCTCCTATAGATTCAAAGCCCTCTATGGTAATGCCGTTAGCTGAATGGTTTACAAAACATACTCTCTTGCCGTCTTTGGTAGCAACCCGGACGTTATAATCTTTCGTTTTATAAGGGGTGATTTCCCAGCCGTCTTCATCATATTCTTCTATGCGCTTGCCGTAAGCCGCCGAGGTGCTGCTCATATAACCAGGCTCCGTAACCTCTACCTCGGCACCAAAGTTAACCATGTCTTGCACCCGTGCTTTTGGCAGCTCGGGAGGGACTAAGATGTGAGCCTTATAGCCTAGGACCTGCGATGCCCAAGCAAAGGCGCGGCCGCCGCTACCCGAGGTTACTTCTATTAGCTCATCTCCGGGCTGTATAACACCGTCGTCCTCAAGACGCCTAATGGTCTTAGGGAAGACCCGGTCATAGTGATTCTCAGTGGGGTTCTGAGATTCAACCTTTGCTAGGATATGAGAATCTCCAACGTCCTCAACGTGAATCAATGGCGTGTGACCGACCAGTGATTCAACTCTATCGAACAGCTCGGGCCTAGAAAGGCTATAGGCCATGGTCTGCTCTGGTCCTAGAGCATACTCGCCGAGGACGCCTCGCATACGGTCATCTATACGATGCTGTAATTCAGTGAACGCTGCATCTTCAATATGCGGAACAACGGGGAGCATGGAAGCGCTAGGCATAACGGCACAATTATAGCATACTTCTCATGCTTTGTCTACCTCCGGTCTCGTCCATGGGGGCAAAATAGTTCCAAACCTGCTTCGCCACGGGCTTCTAATCGCAAGCGCTGTCATGGGGCCTAGATCCTCATGTTAATATTTTATCTATGACGATCTTAACCTTTGTTCTTATCATTGTAATTCTTGCGCTTGGGTTTCGAACATTCTTCATGTGGTCAGATCGCTTCAGGGCCAAGTACTACCACAAGCTGACGCCCCAGTTAATCGACCAGATTACGAGCCAGCCCCAAGAATGCTGGTACACAGTAGGCGTAGTGGTCGGAAGGGGTAAGCACGGGGTCGCGGCGCTTAATGCCGACGGCCTTAACATACGGTTCGATGATCAAAGCTCGATCAACTTGCCGTTAGGGAGCATCAAGAAGGCAGAAGTCGCAGGTATAGGCTGGCTGAGCGTCTTTCCCGTGGACGCTAAACGGCTTGCGCTGGCAAATGACGGCAGGATCGGACTGTTCTTCGGGTCATCAGAGCTGCAAAAGCTATATGGTCTGAACATGCCTTTTTCCTGGCAGCCATGGACGCACTCAGTACGCAATGCGGATCGAATAGCCCAGGCATTCCTGGCCAAGATCAAACAGCTACAGAACTGACCCCGAATTTCGGTCATCTGATTGACTTTTTGTTACTCTTATGCTAGTATATTAATCAAGTCACTAAAACAAAAACATGCATCAAGAAACTCCGCATCTCGCCAACCAACCTGACCCGGCCGATTTGGTCGGTCTGACCCCTGCGCAACAGGAACGGGCCGTCGAACTCACTCAGCGGGTGGCCGATAGGACGGATCAGCTGCACGATACACGGAATACTGCCTACGGCGAATCGCATATAGGTCTGCTATCCGGTGATACAGTGCCCGGGCCCTCGGTTATGTCGGCTTGGACCGGTGATATCGCTACCGGCGTCAAGGAAATGAAGCTCAAGTCCGCGGAGTTTGCCGCTAAAAGGCACTACAAAAAACACCAGGCTGAATATCAGATACAAGCATTCAAGGACGCGACTGAAGCTGGCGTGGAAATCAAGGGATGGCCATCGGAGCTGCCTAAGCACTCGCCCAAACGGCGCCTTGGCAACCTGGCCTGAGCTGGCGCTGACGCCGCTACGACTGTCGCGGCCGTGACCTCGCTGGTGACACCGGTCGGCGTAAAGGATATAGTTCCCGCCTATCTCGCATATAGGTTCGGTAAGGGCACCGCCGTCAGGGGAGCCGCAGCCGTAAGGGGCAGGGGCGACCCCGAAATGGCCCTGTCTACCAAGAAGCAGAGGCGCATACCTATATCGGTCCATGGCAGTAAGAAGGATCTTCGTGCCAGGCGCGAAAGGAACAAGCAGCTAGACAGGGCGCATAACAAACTCAGACCCACCGGCACTTAAGGTGACACACACTCGCATTTAACTGCGCTACCTTGACGCCGGCATAGTTGACTTATGTGTAGTTATATGTATAAATTAGATTATGTATCTGGATAGAGTAGGGCGCGGAGCAGGCTTTGCTGATGGTGCGCCGCAAGAAGTCGCAGAGCTGATGCCTGTTATCCCAGAGGCGTCCCCCATAGGAGTCCTTCTGGTGGTCGGTACGGCAGCCGAACATCTGGTAGCCGCCAAGGAATTACTCGTCGATGACAAGGGCGACCCTAACGGCATGGTGAACGGCATGGAAGCTGTAAGAGCTGCAAGGATGCGCAGGGAAGTCGACAGGCATATGGAGGCAGCCGAGAATGCCGCTAGGCTGTTGGACGCAATACTGCCGCTGGACGGCGACGATAGCTGGGGTCAGAAAATTGATCTGCATGCCGACGAGCTTGCGAAGCAACGCGCGGACCAGGCGCAGGCTTCTGCCTGAATTTGCTGCTATACTTCCTCGGTATGGATATCTTCTGGTGGCGGGTAGCGCTGTCGTTCATTGTCGGCGGCATATGGCTCATGCTGGTTTCGGTGATCGCCGAAAAATCCAGCCCTAAGTTAGCGGCCTTGCTGGGCGGACTACCGTCCACTATATTGATCGCTCTGTTCTTCGTGGGCCTGGACGAAGGCCCGCACTTTGCCGCCAAGGCGGTAATCGTGACGCCGGTGATCTTGATCGTCGACGCTTTCTATATGCTGCTGTTCGCTGTCGTAGCCAAGAAGGGTTACTTCAGGTCGTTGGTATTTTCCAGCCTTTGTTGGGCGGCGCTTGCGGCGTTACTGGTGGTATTCAAGCTGCATTCGTATCTGCTGAGTGTGGGGATATGGGCGGTAGGGCTGATAATACTGATCAACACGGTCGACAGGATATTGCCCACCAGGGCAGCCAAGCTGTCCAACGTAGAGTTCACGTACTGGCAGCTGGTTGCCAGGTCGCTGTTCTCCGGCAGTGTCATCGCTTTCACGGTTCTGATCAGCAGGTACAGCGGACCGATCGTCAGCGGCATATTCACCGCCTTTCCGGCCGTGTACATCTCGACCTTTACCATCTTGTACTTCGCGCGCGGTCTGAATTTCTCCCAGGCCGTGCTCAAGCCGCTAACCATCAGCGGCAGCATAAATGTCATCGTCTACGGTTTAGCGGTGTACGTGTTCTACCCCAGGATCGGAATTTACTGGGGTACGCTGGCAGCATTCGCCACCAGCCTTATCTCGTCCTTTTACGGCGTCCGCTACGTACTCAATTATCTGGCGTATAGACGGCGATCTGATACAGTGCTACATTGACTCAGCATAACGTTTATGTTAATATAAAAGTATGCCTGCAGAACATAACCCCATCGATCATATAGAACACAAACTGGATATAGACGATGCCGCACTGGCCGCCGATGCAGATTCTGTCGTGGCAGAC
>CAZSAN010000016.1:0-4656 GCA_964604985.1 uncultured Candidatus Saccharibacteria bacterium
CCGAAGACGCTTGTCGTCAACGTCGGCGCCAAAGGACTGAGCGAAACGGCCAAGCTTACATTGAAGATGGCCTATGACGTGGCCCAGGACTATAGCCAGGACTACTGCGGCACCGAGCACATCCTTTACAGCATCCTGACCCAGAAGAACGCGCGGGCCACCATATTACTGCGCGATATGAACATAAACGTCGACGGTCTGACTGCAGAAATCGAACAGTTTCTGACCCGACAGCAGTATGAGGAAGACCAGGACACTGCTGATGGCGCTAAGCGCCGCGGCAAGAAAGTAGGCAAGAAGACCGCCCTGGACTTCTTCGGTACTGATCTGACTGCTCAGGCGCGCCAAGGAAAGCTCGACCCCGTCGTGGGCCGGGATAATCAGATACGGCGCGTGATAACCATACTCAACCGGCGCAACAAGAACAATCCTGTCCTCATCGGCGAGCCGGGTGTCGGCAAGACGGCCATAGTGGAGGGACTGGCACAGCGCATAGTCGCGGAGGACGTGCCTGATTCTCTGTTGGATAAACGCATAGTCATCCTGGACCTGGCCGGCATGATAGCCGGGACCAAGTACCGCGGTGAATTCGAAGAGCGCCTGAAAAAGGTCATGGCCGAGCTCGAGAAAGACAACAAGACCATAGTTTTCATAGACGAACTGCATCTTATAGTAGGGGCAGGGGCAGCCGAAGGCGCCATGGATGCCGGCAACATACTAAAGCCGGCCCTGGCCCGAGGCAAGATCCAGCTGATAGGCGCTACAACCACGGCCGAATATACCAAGCACATAGAGAAGGATGCGGCCCTGGAGAGGCGCTTCCAGCCCATACAGGTTCCGGAGACGACTCCAAGTGAGACTTTGGCCATCCTGAAGGGGCTGCGCAAGCATTACGAGAACTTCCATGGGGTCACGATGAGCGACGAGGTGCTTGATGATGCAGTCACCCTGGCCAAACGCTACATAAACGACCGCTATATGCCGGACAAGGCCATAGATTTGATCGATGAGACGGCTGCTCACCTCAGGATAGATAAAGGCAGGACCAGTCCGGAGGTACGGGCTTTGCAGAAAGAGCTGAAGCTGGTCAATACTCAGATAGAAGAAGCGGTCGAGGCCGAGGATTACGAGCGTGCGGCCCGAGCAAAGACCAGGGCATCACAGATCAACAGCGAGCTGACCAAACTGCATGCCGCCGGCAAGAAGGCCAAGCGCCTTACCGTTACCAGCGAGGATCTTGCCGACGTCGTATCCCGCATGACGGGTGTGCCCGTCAAGAAGGTCATACGCTCCGAGGCTAAATACCTCATGACCCTGGAAAAGTCCTTAGGCAAATATGTCATAGGACAGTCCGAGGCCGTGGAGGCCGTAGCCAAGGCTATCAGGCGCAACCGCAGCGGCATAAGCAGCGATAAGCGCCCAATAGGTTCATTCATCTTCCTAGGCCCTACCGGTGTTGGAAAGACGGAGCTGGCACGGGTATTGGCCCGCGACTTCTTCGGCGGTGAATCAGCGCTGATCAAGATAGATATGTCCGAGTTCGGCGAGCACCACAACGTGTCGCGTCTGGTCGGAGCGCCGGCCGGCTATGTAGGTTACGAGGAGGGCGGCCAGCTGACCGACAAGATACGCCGCCAGCCCTACAGCCTGGTTCTCTTCGACGAGATAGAGAAGGCCCACCCGGACGTATTCAATATGCTTCTGCAGATGTTGGAGGATGGTTATCTGACCGACGCCAAAGGCCGGCGCGTGGATTTCACGAACACCATCGTGATCATGACTTCCAACATCGGTGCCGACCAACTTCAGAAGGAAGCTAACCTGGGCTTCCATGCTACCAAGTCCAGCGAGCTCAAGGATCTGGACGAACTACACGAGGCCAACAAGACCCGCGTACAGGATGAGCTGAAGAAAATGCTCAGGCCGGAGCTGCTGAACCGCATAGACAAGACTATCGTCTTCCATGCGCTTACGAAGAAAGATATCTACAAGATCATCGACCTGCAGGTAGATGAACTGAAGCAACGCCTGCGCAAGAAGGGTGTCAGCATACAGCTGAGCGGCGGTGCCAAACAATATCTGTTGGAACATGGCTATGATTCCAAGAATGGCGTGCGTCCTTTGAGACGGCTGATCCAAGAGACCCTAGAGGACCAGCTAGCCTTGGACATACTCGAAGACAAGTACGAGAAAGGTGATATCATTCAGGTAGCTGCCAAAAAGGGCGCTCTTGATTATGTCATCGCCAACGAATAAACAGAACGAACTGTCCAGCCGCGGCGGCGGACTTGCATCGGCCCTGGTGCTGGTGGCTTGCGCCATCGGGCTGGGGCTGGTGGCTCTCAATAGCCGGTCCATATATGACTGGGTGCGGCTCAGAGGTTACGATCCCCCGGCTGAAATAGTCAAGCTGGCGGATCAAGACGGCATGAAGGACTACACGCGGCACATGTTCTATCTGAATAAGCCGCAGCTCCTGCCCAGCGTCGCTAAGTTCAGGAAGGATTGTCCCGAGGACGAGAGCAATATAGTGCTCGGATGTTATCACCCAGGTCAGAACGGCATATATCTATATGACGTTAAGGATGCAGGACTTTCTGGCGTACAGCAGGTGACGGCTGCCCACGAGGTCCTGCACGCGGTATATGCCCGGCTTAGCGTTAAAGAGCGCAAAGATCTTGATAGGCAACTTCAGGATTTCTACGAACATGGCCTGAGCGATCAGCGCGTCAAGGACGAGATCAGCCTATATAAGAAGACTGAGCCGAATGATGTATTCGATGAGATGAGCTGTACGTTCGGTACTGAACTAGGCAAGTTGCCGGCAGGCCTGGAGTCCTACTATGGACGTTATTTCAAGGACAGACAGGTGATCGTAGCCTACGAGCGACGCTACCAAGGAGAATTCACCAAGCGCCAAGCTCTAATAAAGCGATATGACGCGCAGCTTGCCGGTATGAAGTCCCGGATAGATGCCGCAGAATCGGATCTGAGCTCAAAGCAGAGCGCCATCAATGCCAGGGAAGCCCAACTGAACGCTTATAAGGATAGCGGAGACGTCAGAGCATATAACGCCGGGGTCCCTGCGTACAACTCCATGATCGATGAATACAATTCCGAAATCAGTAGCACCAAGGCTCTAGTCAACCAATATAACCAGCTGGTCGATACGCGCAACAAGGTCGCGGAAGAGCTGGCTGGCCTTGCGAAAGCCTTGGATACGCGCCAGACGCCCAGCCCCGCCCATTGATGCCAGCCCGATTCGTTTACGCTGGTCCGGATGTTAGACTGTAGTAAAGCTTAGGAGGAGGAGACTTGGCCAAGAAGCCCGCTCGCCGGTATATCTGTAGTAATTGTGGCGCTATGGCAAGCAGTTATAGCGGCCGGTGTCCGCAGTGCGGCGAATGGAATACCTTGCAGGAAGAGCTGGCGGCCGCCACTCTGGTCGGCAGCGTAGCTGCCGGCAAGCCCCTAGAAGTGCGATCGGTAGACGGGGCGGTGGCGGCCGACCAGGCCCGGCTGCCCAGCGGTATGGCCGACGTTGACGCGGTGTTCGGCGGCGGTATCGTGGCCGGCAGCGTAAATCTGATCGCCGGGCAGCCGGGCATCGGCAAGAGTACCTTGCTGTTACAGCTGGCTTACGCGGTGGCTGCCAGAACACCGGTCCTTTACGTAAGCGGCGAAGAGTCGGCGCATCAGATAGGTATGAGGGCCGAGAGGCTTGGTACCCAGCGCGCGGAGCTCAAACTGGCCACCAGTTCATCGGCCGATGACATCGCCGCTACTATAGCATCAGGCGAGTATAAGTTAGTCGTAGTGGATTCCATACAGACCGTGACATGCGGCGCGGTCGACTCGGCCGCCGGCAACATATCCCAGATCACCAATAGTACACAGTTGCTTACCCTTGCGGCCAAGCGCAGCGGTACAGCCGTGATCATAGTTGGCCATGTCACTAAGGAAGGCTCCATAGCCGGCCCCAAGGTCCTGGAGCATGCGGTGGACGTGGTATTGCAGCTGGAGGGTGACCGCTACGGAGGCTTCAAGCTGCTCAGAGCAGTGAAGAACCGCTTTGGTTCGACGAATGAGACGGGTATCTTCGAGATGTCGGAGCAGGGGCTTAAACCCGTGGAAAACCCATCTGCGGCATTGCTCGCCGAGCGTCAGATAAGCGACGGCTCTGTCGTACTGGCCACGATGGAAGGTACCAGGCCGCTGTTAGTGGAGGTCCAGGCGTTGGTAAACCGTACAGCTTTCGGATATCCCAAACGCGCTGCCAGCGGCTTCGATCTGAACCGTCTCAACCTGCTGGTAGCCATGCTGGAACGACGCACCAAGCTGAAGCTTTCCGAGCAGGACATATACATCAACATAGTCGGCGGTATACGTATAAGCGAGCCGGCCGCCGACCTGGCCGTCTGTATGGCGATCGGCTCGGCCACCAAAGGCCTCCAGCTCAAAAGTAACGCTGCCGTATTCGGCGAGGTGGGGCTTTCCGGCGAAGTAAGGCACGTGCCTTATGCAGAGAAGCGCCTTCAGGAAGCCAAGAAACTAGGTTTCGATGGCGCCATAGGTCCAGCCGTGAAATCCGGCAAGAAGCTCATTGGCCTCCACGGCGTGAGCGACGTACGCTCCGCTTTGAACAGGTTCCTGGAA
>CAZSAN010000017.1:0-4826 GCA_964604985.1 uncultured Candidatus Saccharibacteria bacterium
TCAACATCATAGAACAGCTGAATAAGCGCGCCGCCGACCATGCCGTAGGCATAACGCATCTACTGGAAGACCGCATAATCGGTCTGAAGGTGCGCGGCATCTACGAAGCGCCCGCAGCCGAGACCATCATAACGGCGCACAAGGCGCTGGAGCGCTATACCTCGACCCGACTGGAGAACGAGTTCAAGACCATCGTCGACGAGAAGTGGGCCTATCTGGTGTACGGCGCGCTGTGGTTCGAGCCTCTCATGGATGACCTGAACGCTTACGAGGACCGGGTCAACGACAAGATAACCGGCAATGTCACGGTCAAGCTGTACAAGGGCCATATAGAGGCGGTGGCCGTGGAGACGCCTAACACGATATTCGACGAGAAGCTGGCAACGTTCATGGACTCGAATGAGCTGTTCAACCAGAACGCTTCCGCCGGATTCATAGAACATTACACCTTGCAGATGAAGCTGGCGCAGCAGCGCCGGCGCACCGCCCTGCTGGCCATCGGCGGTCGCGACAAGAAGCTCAAACTGCTGCCTCAGATGAAGGCACTCAGCGACATGGGCTATCAGCTATACGCCACCTACAAGACGCACAAGTTCCTGAAAGCGCATGGCATAGAGGCCATATTGGTAAACAAGATCAGCCGCCCGGAGCTTAAGCCTAACCTGGGCCAGATGCTGGATGCCAACCGCTTCGACCTGATAATAAACATACCCACGGGCAAGGAATTACCCTCCAGCAAGGACAAGGAAAAGACGGACGGCCAGACCATAAGGGAGAAAGCCGTTAAGTCCAACACGCCTCTGATCACGGCCGTGTCCGTAGCTCAGGATATGGTCTCTAAGTTAGTGAAAGCTAAGATCTAAGGTCCGCGCCAGTGTCATCAGTCAAGCGCGTCCTGCTCTGCCGCCCGACCCACTTCAACGTCGACTACATCATCAACCCGCATATGAAGCCTCACTCGGTGGATACGAAGAAGGCTCTGAAGCAATGGGAAGGCCTGGTCGAGGCCCTGAAGTCCATAGGTATAAAGGTGGACGTCATAGAGCAGCAGCCCGACGTTCCGGACATGGTATTCGCCACTGACCAGGGCATCGTGAAGGACGGCGCGGTACTGTTGGCTAACTTCCGCTACCGGCAGCGTCAAAAAGAGCGCGTATATTACCGGGAGTGGTTCCGCGAACATGGCTTCCGGCTCAGGGCGCTGTCCAACATCTTTCCTTTCGAGGGCGGTGATACCCTGTTCTTCGGCGACATGCTGTTCGTGGGTACCGGTTTCCGGGCCGGCGTGGCCAGCTGCGAAGAGCTGGCCCGCAAACTGGAGGTCGACGTCATACCGCTCAGGCTGGTAGATCCCTACTTCTATCACCTTGATATGGCTTTCCTGCCGATTGACGCGCAAACGGCTTTCTACTACCCGCCGGCCTTCTCGCATAGTTCGCAGAACCTGCTGAAACGCCTAGTGCCCAACCTACACAAGATGTCCCAGGCGGCTGCCGAGGCCTATGCGGCCAACTCGTTCGTCAGCGGCAAGGATGTGCTGGTATCGGCCGGCTCGCCCAATACCTTCCGCAAGGATCTGAAGAAACTCGGGTTGACCGTGCACGAGGTCGATATAGATGAGTTTAAGAAGGCCGGCGGCGGCATACACTGCATGATCAACGTATTGGAGTAATATATAGATATGTCTGACCGGTTCGACCCGAAGAAGCTCCTGCTGGACAGGATCAAGGCCCAGGGCGGCTGGGTCAATACGCACGCCCATATAGACCGCGCTTACATATTGGACGAGGATAATTTCAAGCTTGTAGATGAATCCTTCAAGCAAAAGTGGGACTTTTCCGATGATTACAAGCGCCGGGCCGGCGTGGATGATATCTATGAGCACATGGCGAGGGCTTTGGATGTCATGATAGGGCAAGGAGTCCAAGCCATAGGATCATTCATAGACGTGGACCCGGTCATAGAGGATAAGGCCGTCCAAGCCGCCAAGAGGATACAAGAGGATTATCGGGACAAAATCCAGATACGTTTCATTAACCAGGTCGTAAAGGGCGTGATAGATCCCGAGGCACGCAAGTGGTTTGAAGCTGGCGCTGAATTCGTCGACATAATCGGCGGCTTGCCAGAAAAAGATGCAGGACGCGAATCCGAACACCTGGACATATTGTTTGAAGCCGCCAAGCAGAACGGCGGCAAGCCGTTGCATGTGCACATCGATCAGTTAAACGTGCCCGAGCAGCGCGACACCGAACTGCTTGCGCGGAAGACCATTGAGCATGGCTATGAAGGCAAGGTCGTGGCCGTGCACTGCATATCGGTAGGCGCTCAGCCAAAGGCTTACCGCCAGGAACTTTACAAGAAGATCAAGGATGCCGGGATCATGGTGGTAGTCTGCCCCGTAGGATGGATCGATAACAGCTGGGTAGCTGGCCAGCAAGAAGATGTCATGGGGCCGATACACAATTCTATAGCGCCCGTGAAAGAGATGGTGGCCGCTGGTGTTACGGTAGCCCTTGGGACGGACAATATCCAGGATATCTACAAACCTTTCAATGACGGCGATATGTGGACCGAGCTGCGCTTCCTGCTTGAGACGCAGCGCATTTATGATATCGATACCCTTGCCGATATAGCTACCGTGAACGGTAAGAAGGCACTGTTCTTGGAGTGATATGTCGGCTGCCAAGTACAAGATAGGCGTGTTCGGATCTGCAGGAGGTGACTATGGGTCGTTTCTGCCCCTGGCTACCCAGATAGGTTCAGCACTCGGCGACCATGCCGATTCGGTCATAGTGGTCACCGGTGCCTGCACTGGTCTGCCCTATGCGGCGGCTACCGCGGCGGCAGATAAGGGTTGCGAGGTGTGGGGCTATTCCGACTGCATGGATGAGGCGGGCCTGCGAGCTGAATACCCTGATGACGACCTGAGCGTCTATACCAAGCTGATATATGTGCCATCCGATTTCCCTTTCGCCGAATCGGACCGGCCGCGCAAGAAGTATCGCAATGTGATCTCTACCGCCAACTGCGACGGAGGCATATTTATCTCCGGACTGTGGGGCACGCTTAACGAGTTCACCAACATGATTGATTTCCAGGGCCTGTCCGCCGTCCTTACCGGCAGCGGCGGCATAGCCGATGAGCTGCCCGCGCTCACCGCAAAGATTCATAAGGAGGGCCAGGGCCGCGTCTTGTTCGACAAGGATCCGGAACGATTAGTACAGAAATTGCTTAGGGCACTGGGGGCTAACTGAGGCCTATATGATACTTGAGGTCTTATTGATAGTGGCCGCGGCCTACGTAGGTGCGATGTCGCAACGGACGGTGGGTTTAGGGGTCGCTCTCTTCCTGGTGCCTGTCATGCTGATTTATTTTACCGGTCCCGCCGTCATCATGACCGCCTTACTCATAGCTACCGTCTCGAACCTGTTGGTAATATTCGCTCATAATGATAAGCGCGAGATTGTCTGGCCCGTGATAATCAGACTGTTCCTCACCGCATTACCCGGATTGATAATCGGAGCCATCATAGTCACGCATATCAACAAGGCCCTCATGCAGATCATAGTCGGAGTCATGGTCATCATAGGCGTCTGCGTGCAGGAGTTCATCTTTCCTAAACCTACTTCAAAGCTCCAGGTCTCCAAGGGCATAAACCTTACAGGTTTCACCGTGGGAATACTGAATAGCACCGTAGGGGTCACCGGACCAGTCTTCATCCTGTGGTTCAGGACTCATGTATGTACTGCTAACCAGATACGGCATAATCTAGCGACTATCTTCACGCTTATAAACGTGATAACGCTGTCGTCTATCTATCTGGCCAAGCCCGACGTGCTGACCGCACGGTTCCTGTATGTAGCCATCGGATTGGTCCCTGTGGTGCTGGCGGGTAACCTGACTGGTCAGATCATCGCCCATAGGATCAACAAGGCGCAGTTCGAAAGGATCCTGCTGGTGGCGGTCATAGTCACCGGCATTACCAGCATGGCATTTGGCGTGACTAATCTGTAATCGCCTCAGAGAGCTGACTTGATCTGGGCGGCCAGGTCCTGGTTCCACATGGCGGCGGTGACGGATTGCACGACGTCGGCGCCGGCATCGCGGTATTCCTGAAAGTCTTCAGGTTTGGCGACGCCGCCGATGCCTATTATTTCGTAATCAAGGCCGTGTTTCTTCCTGAGCGCGTCCAGACGTTTGACCATGTCCAGGCCGGCCCACTTGATGCCGGCGCCACACAGACCGCTCCTGAGGCGGCCTTCACCCGGTAGGAGCTGATTTCCTGCTTCGTCCACTACGGCTGCGGGTATCGTGTTTATAGCCGAGAAAGCTGCCAGATAGTCTTTGGTATCAAGCACTATTTTTTCCAGCAGATCCTGTTTATCCGGCGAGAAGTATCCGACCTTGGCGATAATCGGTATGTCGCCCACGGCTTCCTTGACCTTCCGGCAGACGCTGATCACGGCGTCGTGGCTGTAGCAGAGCACGCCTTCGCTTGCCACGTTTGGGCAGGAGAGGTTCACCTCTATGGCTTCCACGCCGGCGCTCACCGCCAGCTTGGCGGCCTTGGCGAAATCATCATAATAATCATCCTGACTGAACCCGTCCTGTATGGTGCCGACCACGCTGGCTATCAGCAGCTGCCCCTTGCCCTGGGCGGCCACGGCCTGCTTCATGTCTCCTACCCAGAAGTCCGGCCCACGCGAAGGGTTGCCAAAGGAATTGGTTATGGTCAGTTTCTCTACCGGTGCGTCTGATTCCAGGTGGCCTACTAGCGGTTCGGCGGCCTTTTCGAGCGTCAGGTCGCCGTCCACGTCCACGTAGGT
>CAZSAN010000018.1:0-5222 GCA_964604985.1 uncultured Candidatus Saccharibacteria bacterium
AGCCGAACGCGTACAGGAGGCCGTTCACTATGGCCAGGGTCGTGATCATGGATAGGACGATTATCAGGGATGCCCGGATGGCTATGACCAACGATCCGATTATCAACACGGCTGTTAGTCCTTCGAGCAGCGACCTCTGGAGCGTATCTATTTGCTCTTTAATCTGGGGAGCGTAGCTGGCGCTTATGACCGCGTGGTAGCCTTTGAACTCGGAGCGCTTGTTAAGCTGATCAACCGCCGAACTCACTTGATCGTTAAGCTCTATGTTATCAGCGTCCGGCTTGGCCTTTACTCCTATGACCACGGAATTATAAAAATCGGTCTGGCCGTCTTGCCGCTGTCCGTATCTGTCGAAGCTCTTCTGGTTCTCCTGTTTGAGGCCCGTGAGCGGGTTGGTGGCGAGCTCGAACGGGTTGATGACAGATGCGTCCTGTACCAATGGGAGGTGTTTAGACCTGATGAAGGCGGCCGCCTGCTTGGCCTGGGCCGTCAGCTCCTCTGTGCTTACACCGTTACCTGGGCTGTAGAAAGCAACTACCAGATCATCGCCCCGCTGAGTGAAACCGAACTCATAAGGCGCGAATTTCATCGTGGCCTGGGCCGGTAGCAGATGGCGTGCCATGACCTGATGGCTGAGCTGTCTGCTCGCGGCGTCCGCATCCACATTGTCCCTATAGGAGACTATGGCGGTGTAGAAGTTATCGCCGCTCTGCGTCTGTACTGACTTAACGTCACCCTGCTTTAGCAAGTATGAGCTAAGGGGCGCGGCTATGTCGTTGTCTACCTTCGCCGGATCATTGACCAGATAGCTGCCGCTCACTATGGCGAAAGGCGTGTTCACGCTTGGGAAGCCTTCCCGCTTGAGCAACGTTCCGTAACAGGTCGCTCCGAACACAACCAACAACAGCCATATTAGGGCTGTCTTGTGCGGGCGCCTGAAAGACCACAGGCTTAGCCGTTGCAGCCTGCCAGGGCCCTTCCCTTTGCCTTTCTTGCCGGTGGAACCAGTTTGGTCCAAGTAGCTTACCCCGCTTTTCCTCATAGGTGCATTGATGTGTATATAGTACGATTTTTCTTGCTTGCCGCCAATACCTTGATCCTAGAAAGACGAGGCTGCGCGATTTATTAAATCAATCTGTAAGAATGCTTACAGCCGGTCACGGTTGCGCGCTGTATACCTTAACGCTAGTAAGCTTACTGAGGTAATCAATTGGCATGGACACTTTTCTAAGTAGCGTGCCAGGTTCTGTCTGTGCTTTTGTAAATGAAGGCCTGGGGCAAGCCAAGCATAAGCATTAAACAATATACTTGACACTGTGTAAATACTAAGATTATAGTGAAGTTGCCTAATAATATAAGGAGGGGAAGGTATGTATAAACTTAAGAGAACCTTGGCAGCGGCCAGCACAAGCATGGTCCTGGTCATGGGTATGACGGGCGCGGCTTCGGCTCACCCATATCATTACCGCCATCACCACAGCGGCAACACTTATACCAACACCACAACCAACACGGACGATCACTCCATAACCGTCACCGGTGACTGCAGCGGCGTCATCCAGAACAACGTCAACCAGAGCCAGTCTTCGGCGCAATCGTCAAGCAACGGCTCGCAGGGCAACTATGGCAACGGCAGCGGTTGGGGCAACAAGAGCAGCAACAGCAACAGCCAGTCGAGCAGCAACAGCTCTTCCCAGAGCCAGTCAAACAGCGTGAGCTTCTCACCTGACTGCAGCACGACTAACGTGACTAACGTCACCAAGCAGGTCGCTGCCGCAGCTCCAGCCGTAAAGACGGCCGCAGCTGTTACGACTACAGCGCAGGTAGTAGCTCCGACCGGCGGCGTACATGCCGGCGGCGGTGCGGGCGTAGCGAACGCTTCCAGCATGGCTTCCATAGCCGGTCTGGCCGCTTCCGCGGGCTCCCTGGGCCTAGGCGTGGTACTTCGCAAGAAGTCCCTGCTCGGACAGCTCTTTTAGTCAAACATAAACATTGGGCAAGCTTTTAGTGGTGAAAGCTGTCCGCTAGGTGGCGGCCGGCCCGACCGGCCGCCACTTTGTCATCAGGAATAGAGTACGCAGAAGGAGTTCATCATCAGCACCTGGCGCACCAGATCATATACGGACAGACTGTCTCCCGGCCGGAGACTTATTATCACCTTGCGCCGCTACAGAACAAACAGAGCCAGACGCTCTAAGAAGTACAGACAGCTGGTATTGCCTACCCTGGGTGGCTATACGAAAGAGGTCGCAATACGATATAAGCGCACGCGACCGCGCGGCCGCCCGAAGAAGACGTCTTTCTTGGCCAATAGCGTGCGGCCGCAGGCGGTCGCGGGCGCGGTCCTTATAGCGGTAGGATTGGCTGGCATCGGACTATTCGGTTTTCAGCTATCGCAGGGGCACAAGCTCGAACCCTTGAAGACCTACGCCTCGCCCGCACCTGCCAAGGAGGCCACGGCTATCAAGCCTTTGACGCGTTCCTTGCCTACTCATCTCAAGATATCATCCGTAGGCATCGATGTGCCCATAATCCCCGTAGGCCGCGATTCATCGGGGGGTATACAGATGCCGCCGTTGTTCGATTGGAAGACGGGCTGGTATAAGTACAGCCCTACTCCGGGCCAGATAGGACCGGCCATAATCGTAGGCCATGTGGATACTTATAAGGGCATATCGGTGTTCTGGCGCCTGCGTGATGTTAAGCGAGGCGACATCATCGACATATCGCGTGCCGATGGCAAGACGGTGAAATTCAAAGTCACGGCGCTCAAGCAGTTCAGCCAAGCTGATTTCCCCACGCAGAAAGTATACGGCAACCTGAAATACCCCGGCCTACGTCTGATCACCTGCGGCGGTGCTTTCGACAAACAGACCGAGAGCTACACGCAGAACACCGTGGTCTACGCCTTCATGGTTACCTAGCCTCGGCCACTAGACTATATATGCATCAGTACCAGGGCCTGATGCATCACGAAAGCAGGCCATACGGCCGCTTTCAGTATGGCAAGTATGAAGCCCCAGAAGCCCGCTGAATGCTGTACGAAATATACGGCCGCGCCTATGAAGGCCAGGAAGTATACTCCCCCGAACGGTCCGTTCTTGTTTATGACCTTGACAGTCTTGTTGCCCTTTGCCATAGCTGCCCTCCTATTAAGCTATGGGCTCAGGATACACCTATGAGCGAGGATTGTCATCGGTATGCCTTACAGGGCTTCACTGTGCTCGTGTCGATATCATTGCTACAATGTTGTAATAAGGAGAAATGACATGACTTATAACATATCGAACACGCAGGCCGAGCTACTCGCCATATTGCTGGTGTGGGAGCTGGTCTGGAAAGGCCTGGCCTTGTGGAAGGCCGGCCGCCGGAACGAGCCAGTATGGTTTGTAGTCCTGCTGGTGATCAATACCGCGGGCGTACTGCCGATCATATATCTTCTGCTCAAACGCGACAGCGATAAGCCAGACAAGTAGCCGATGAAAGATGTCCTGGCTGTCGTAGCGGCTTTTATAGCCGTGCTGGGCAACGTGCCCTACATAAGGGACGCATATACCAAGCGCGTCAGACCGCACCCGTACACCTGGTTGGTATGGACCATAGTGTCGGGAATAACGTTCTTCGGCCAGCTTGCCAAAGGAGCGGGCATAGGCGCCTTGCCGGCCGGCGTGGCAGAAATCTTTACCATAGGTATCTTCCTATTCTCGTTGCAGTACGGCTTCAAATACATCGAACGGACCGATAAATACTACCTTGCCGCGGCCCTGATAGGTCTAATACCGTGGGCTTTATTCGATGATCCCACGATGTCCGTCGTCATAGCCGTATCCATCGACCTGGTGGCTTTCGTACCGACCATACGCAAGACATGGAATAAACCCCAGACTGAGACGCCGCCCTTGTATGCTGCCAATGTCACGAGGCATGTGCTGACCTTGTTCTCGCTTCAGGCCTATAATGTCGCCACCACCCTGCATTCCATAGCTATGATCATAATGAACTCAATAATGACAGGCATAATAGTGTTTAAGAAAGACGGTAGCTTGCCGCGGAGAACCGGCTAGGCGGGCGCCTACCTGGCCGGTCTGACGGGCAGCGGCCAGGAGCATGATGACGGGTTCGCCTGCCCTGCGAACCGTGCGCCGATCCAGTTTATGACACTTTGTGAACTCTTGTCCGGTATATCCTGATGCGCTACGTTGTCCAGCCACAACGAGGCGAGGTCGGAGCCGGCATGACAGGCCGTTTGTATGTAAAGCGCGGTAGTGTCAGGCAGCACGACCTTGTCCGTCTTGCTCTCCACTACCAGCAATGGCTGCGTAGGCTTAAGTAACGGCGCCGACTGTTGCCTGGCCATATCTATCCAGGCCGGCAAGGTAGCTGGATTCACAGAGAAGAACTTCTGACCCAGAGCGTTCCTGACTAGCCCTCCCAAGGTAGATTGGACGATGCAATGATCGGCTATCCGCTTGTAGTTGTTGCGTCCGGTCGCGGTCATGATACTTGAAGCATGGAGGTGATCGTTTGAGGCGGGCCAAGATACTGCGATCAAAGGTCCTATGACCCAATCCGCTACGGTCCCATACTGTTCGTTCAATAAAGGTACGAGCTCGGCGGCGGGCGCTGAAGCCACGGTACCTATAAGATCCAACTCCGGTGCATAATTGTGAGTCATGGACGCCGTGAAGAGCGCTGAATTGCCGCCTTGTGAGTGCCCCCACACTACGAAGCGGTTTCCGACATGGGCTTGCCCTATGTATCGTGCTGCCCGGACGCTGTTAAGCACATCATGCGCTTCGTCTCCGCCGACTAGGTAGCCTTGCGTACCTGGCGTGCCGAATCCGGCGTAATCGGTGGCTGTCACGACCCAACCCTTGTTCAGCATGGAGCTTATCCATTCGGTGCCGGATACAGGATTGGCCGTCCTGGATGGCGCGCAGGAATCCCCCATACCCAGCGTGCCGTGGGCCCAGGCCACGACCGGCCTGGGCAGACCTGCGTTATGATTGTCAGGTACGAATATCATGCCCGACGCGAAAGTGTAAGAGCCGTCAGCGCGCTGGGTCCGGTAAAGCACCCGCAGAGCTTCGCCGCCATCTATATTCACGCCAAGTGGCTCCTGCCTGACTACCTGGCCCAGAGTACCCTTAGGATTTAGGCCCGCGGTATCGTAGAAAGGCTGGAGATGTGACTGTCTTATGGAAGAGGTTAGGCGTGAGAAT
>CAZSAN010000019.1:0-3570 GCA_964604985.1 uncultured Candidatus Saccharibacteria bacterium
CGTTAACCTGCCAGCCAATACCAACCTGGTGAAGCTCTTGCAGCGCATAAGGGACGAATCACATCGTTTTGCCGTAAGTTACCACAGCACGCTGAAGGTGAAACGCCAGACAGCAAGCCTGCTTGATGATGTTCCTGGCATAGGTCCTGCTACGCGCAAGAAGCTCATAAGGACGTTCGGGTCTATGCGCGGCGTGACGCAGGCGACGGAAGAAGAGCTGGCCAGGGTTATAGGTCAAGGCAAAGCCCGGAGCATTAAAAGCTCCCTGAAATAATTTTGACTAAAGCGGTAATTTAATTTATAATCGTAAGCAATGAGTAGTGTAGAATCTGAAAAACCCGAACGGCCCTACGCCGGACTTACCTTTGATCAGCGTACGATTGACTCGATGCTGATGCCGGACTGGGAGAATATAGAGGACGCCGAAGGAGACGTCCGCGCGGCCGAGGAACATATGCGGGCGGATATCAAATCCGCTCACGAGGAATTCAGGGCTGCCCAGCGCCGTTTCGAAGGCGAGGTCGAATCTGCCAAAGGCGGCGTGGCCAAAGCCGAGGAGGCACTGGAGGGTAGGCGTCAGGGGGTGCAAGTTACACTGGACGGGTTGGAGCTGGAGGGCAGACAGGTGGACTTCGCCGCCGGACAGAGCATGGCCGCTATAAGGTTCGATCGGGAATCCGGTAACTATGCCGAGGACGCTGGATATGACTTGGCCGGTGTCAGCGGCACCGTGTTGTTCGCAGAGGCTGGAGCATTGCATGATGAGCCCCTGGAGCGCTGGGATGACGTAGCCTTGGTATTCAGCACCGAAGGAGGCCCGGAATTGCCTGCTGGGCGCTATGCCGTCGCCGCTTCCCAGGCCGACTTCCTTATCCACGAACAGCAGTAGCTTCCCGCCCGGCGTTCCAGCCATCCTTTGCTATACTTGGGAATTAGTTATGAGCTCCGCCTTTTCCAGTGATTTCTTCGTCGGTAATCGCCACCGCCTGCGCGAGACTGTGTCCGTAGAACTGATCGTCATGACGGCCAACGGCCTGCTGCAGCGCAGCAACGTGGACAGTGCCTATCTGTTCTACCAGGATGCCGACTTCTGGTATCTGACTGGCATTGATGAGCCGGATATCGTGCTGGTGATCGACGAAGGCGAGGAGTATCTGATAGTTCCGGAGCGTCCGGCCATAAGGGAGGCTTTCGACGGCGCGGTCGACCATAAGCCTTTGACTCGTAGGTCCGGAGTAAGGACGGTGCTTGACGGTAAGGCCGGCTGGGAACGCCTAGGCAAACGGCTTAAGACGCTGGGCACGGTAGCCACCCCCGCGGCACCCCCAGTTTACCTTGAGCGTTACGGCATCTATACGAATCCGGCTAGGGCCAGCCTGGCCTCCAGGCTGAAATCTTATAATGGCAAGCTGAATATAAAGGACCTATCCCATAGCCTGGCCGGCCTGCGCATGATCAAGCAGCCACAAGAACTTAAGGCAATGCAGAGTGCCATAGATATCACCATAGCGACCTTGCAGGACGTACTTGAACCGGCCAGAAAGCAAGCCTATGGCTATGAGTATGAGCTGGAGGCCGATATCACGGCCGGGTTCAGACGGCGCGGCGCTTGGGGCCATAGCTTCGAGCCTATAGTGGCGGGCGGCGAAAGGGCATGCACGCTGCACAACGTGTCCAACGATAGTGCTCTGAAGCCGGACGAGCTCGTGGTAATCGATATAGGCGCGGAGGTCGAGCACTATGCCGCGGACATCACCCGTACCGTAAGCCTGCGCGAACCATCGGAACGCCAACGCGCAGTTCACCAGGCAGTCTTAGATGTCCAAAACTATGCGCTCGGCCTCTTGAAGCCCGGTGCCAGACTACCCGAGTACGAGCGGAAAGTCAGGAGCCGTATGGGCGAGCATCTGCTGGAACTGGGCCTGATAAAGACCAATACGCCCAAGGAAGTGCAAAAGTACTATCCGCATGGTACGTCGCATTTCATCGGGCTTAACGTGCATGATGCCGGCGATTACGATCATCCGCTTGAACCGGGAGTGGTATTGTCGTGCGAGCCCGGCATATACATAACGGAAGAGGGCATAGGCGTGAGGATTGAAGACGATGTGCTGATAACCAAATCCGGCAACGAAGTCCTGACCGCTAAACTGGCCAAGGAATCGGTGTAACGCTTATTCGTGTATATGCCTGTACTGCAGGTATAGGCTGTAGATGATCAGGGGGGTCAGCAGGGCCAATAACACCGGTACGGTGTGATCGATTACCAATACGCAGAGTATGGCGGTCGTCGCGTAAACCTGCCGCGAAAAGTGTTTGGGTACGGAGCGACGCCCGGCCTTATCAAAGACGACTGCGGCGAAGGCCACGCCTATGAATATGGGTGATATGACCGACAATATCTTGAGCCAAGCTTCCAGGTAGCTTGTTATACCAAGGAGCGCTATGGTCAGGCTGAAAGCTCCGCCCAGCAACAGGCCGGCCATGAGCTTCCACTTGAAAAGCAGTTGGAACTTCAGGGCGGGCGTGTATAGCGCCATGGAGCCATCGGTGTTGGCGATAGCGTTGAAGGTATTAGGCAGGAGAGCGAACGACAAGCCCCCTATCAGCCCGACCAGGTCCAGCGGAGCGTCGAAGAAGAAAAAACAGCCCAGCAGACACATAAGTATGCCGGGCAGGAATATGCCCGCGGCGGTCGCCCTGACTATGTCATGCTTGTGTCGTAGCGATTTAAAGAAATCGGGGCTTACGGTGGCGAAAGATATCAGGGAGGCCACCACCACGCTGCAGCCCCAGAAAAGCGATTTGCCATGCGCCGGCTGGTAGGCCATGAAGTGGCTTATGCCGCCTTGCTGGACCTTCAGGATGCCGACGTAAGCCGCCAGGGACATCGCCGAGACTATTACGGCCATCTTCACTATGGCCATGCGGTAAAGCCCAAGAGAAGCTATCGATATAATAACGACCGCATACAATATCATTCCTAAGGAAGGTGGGAAATGAAAGATTTCTGCCAACGAAGAGCCGCCCAGGCTGATATTGATGGCTGCCCAACCCAATTGGCCCAGCGCCAGCAATAACGGGATGAAGATGCTGCTGAACCTGCCCCTGAAGACCTCAGTCAATATCTCGGCCGATTGCATCCGTTTCTTGAATCCGAGTCCGCCGTATAGCACGAATATCACCCCCAGGATCGCATAACCCAGTACTATGCTGATCAATGCGTCCAGCGGCGAGAGGAACCGTATGAGCAAGCCGCCGACCAAGAGATTCCAGGGGGAGAGGACGACGTCGGCGAATATGGGCGACAGCTGTCGCCATGCAACCAGATCTTCACCTCTTGTCTTCATGCGGTCATTTTACCATCCCCAGGTTTCTGACCGTCATGCTGATACAATGTTAAATATGCGCAGGAACCGGCCTATCTATAGTTTTCTGACACGTTGGTTCGTATGCAGCCTAGGGCTTTGGATAGCGGCAGGCTTCCTAAGCAGCAGCATCAGCTATGACAGCCGGCTCAAGGTGATAATCATAGCCGGGCTGGTGCTGGCGATCATCAACATAGTGATC
>CAZSAN010000020.1:0-6835 GCA_964604985.1 uncultured Candidatus Saccharibacteria bacterium
CTTAGCCCGGCACCGTAGAATAGCGTTATTATGATTATGGAGCCTATGTCGTCCACTATGGCCAGGGTAAGCAGGAATAGTTTCAGAGAGGATGATACCCGGCTACCCAACAGGCTCATCACACCCAGAGCGAACGCTATGTCGGTCGCTATGGGGATGGCCCAGCCGCTGAGCGTGGCCGGCTGGCCGCGGTTTATGGACACGAACAGCAGCGCGGGTACTATCATACCGCCCACGGCGGCGCCTATTGGTAACAGCGAAGTGGAAAGCGTGCGTAGCTGGCCCCGTACTGCTTCGCGTTTGATTTCCAAGCCCACTACCAGGAAGAAAAGCGCCATAAGGGCCTCGCTGACCCAGCCGCCCATATCGAGCGTTATGGCCAGGTTGCCCATGCCTATGGTCAGCGTCCTATGCCAGAAGTGCTCGTAAGAGGCCCACAGCGGTGAATTGGCTACTATCAAAGCAGCCAGGGAGGCTATGAGTATGAGTTTTCCGCCTATGGCTTCATCGCGCAACAAGGTCCGGAGCGTAGCCGGCAGCTCATTGACGCGATTGATCCCGGTAAGCCTTAACAATTTATCCTTCAAAGATTACCCCAGGGGTTATTTGACGTGATGATCGCCGTCTTTGCCGGCCATGCCGCTCAAGGGACCCAGCAGGGTATCTACCAGATGCTCCGCCTGTTCGTAGAATGCCGGCCGCTTGGCCTTTTCGCTCTTGATGGTGGAGTGCAACTTGTGCATGGACTTAGGCGCATCAAGCTTGGTCAGAAGCTGCTGGAACTCCGCGTCCAGTTCGGCCAGCTCGCCATCGGTCAGCTCTTCCAGGCCTATGAACGTGTCGCGCGCCTGCTTATTCGAAGCTATCAATTCGTTGAGCTTCAGGCGGATGGCCTTGCTGTCCCGGTTCTGGGCGTTCTGTATGGAGAACACCATGACGAATATGATCACGTCCGTTATGGCGGTTATGGCGATGAGCCACGTATCGGAGAAGTGGAAATAAGGTCCGGTGGTAAGCCAGATGATCACACCGAACACGGAGAACACGAACCCCATAGTGGAACCCGCCCACGCCGATATCCTTGCTGATATATTCCGGAAACTATATTTCATTTATGCTACTTTTGTTTTTTGCTTAACATAAGAATTATAGCACGCAGGTGCAGCACCCGTAACCGTTGACCGAACAAAGCTTTTATGGTAATATTTACCCATGACACAGGTACGTGGAAATGGGCCAAGAATACCATACAGCCCAGATCTCAAAGGCCGCCTCGCCTTGATGGAAGAGGATATAGATGAGGCCTTGGCCGGAGTGCATGACGAGCCCTCAAGAGTGGTTATATTCACAGAGATAGCTGAAGCCAGGGCATGGAGCCTGCTGCGGGATGGCAACATGGGATCGCTTGCTGAGTTCGAAGCCTGCCTGCGTGACATAGGCAGCAAGGTCTATAGCCTGGCCATACCTCCGTACGCAAAAGGCAAGGATTGGCGGCCGGTAAACCCGTTAGACGTATCCGAGGAGCGTCAATTTACCCTGGCCGTCGTCTGGGGAGAATCCGAAGCTACACAGCTGATGCAGGAATGGGAGATAAGCGCCGCGGAAAACATGAACCGCCTGGCCGTGGCCGGTATTATGCAAGCATCGCGTTAGTGTATGGCCGCTCCGCAAAAATTGCGTCGTTCTTGACAACCGAAGTTACCAGCTATACCATATAAATGGCTACATTGCCACATAATCTTTCATCCTTGACTTATATTTCCGAGGGGCGAATAATTAAATCTGCAGTTCGCTTATGTTTTACGCCTAAGCTGGAAATACAAACATGAACAGCATACGCATCAAGAGTGCACCACGTAACGGCCGACTAAGCCTGGGCGATGCCGTTTCCACGGGACGTATGACCGTACACGTTACGCGTATGCCTAACTCCAGGGAATAGGTATTGATCATGGTTCCTTCCCCAGATGCCTTCGCAGTTACCGAAAGACATAGGGAGTTATTGGGGCCTACGACCCTGGAATCACTTTCATCGCCACATATGGTATTTGACCCGGGCAGGGATTTGGAAGATGTCTTCAGTACGGTGGCAGGTAATCGTGATCCTGCTGTCTTTGCCGACGGTAAGATACTGGCTGACAGTACCCCTTTGCGTTCCCTGGGCGAAATCGGGATGGCCTTCACGGTGGCGTCAAAAGAACCGGGTTTCGATCCGGCCCTGTTTTGGAGGTCTCACTTCGAGTTGCCTAATTATGATTATGCAGTGGAACGCGGGTCGCAGACTGGTGAGCGAGAGGGTGTGCTGGATGAATACATAAGTTCCATGTGGCCCCAGCTGACATATCACGCTTTCAGGGACCGGGGATCGCTTATAGGGACACCATACCCGCACCTGAAACCAGGGGAACGCTTCACGGAAGGGTGTTATTGGGATTTGGCGGATGCCGTGGGCGGATTATTGGAAGAAGCGCGTACCGATCCGGATTCCGAACGTCGGGACAAGGAAAACCTGGTACTGGGAGTGGCTGGAAACCTTGTATATCAGATCGAACGCTACGGCTACGTACCCAACGGGTTGCGTACATATTATCTGTGGCGGTCACAGCCTCCGGTCTTCGCCGGTATGGTCAAGGAGATGGCCGCCTATTTCGGCGACCGCAGGCCTAACCTGGTAGAGGATTACCTGCCTGCGCTCACAAAGGAATATGAATGGTGGATGCGCGGGGAAGCCGAAGTAGCCGCCTTCGGCGGTCCTACTGCGCTTAACCGTGTAGTACGCCTCCCGGACGGGGCGCTTCTTAATCGTCATTGGGACGAAAGCGATTTGCCTAGGCCGGAATCATATGAAGAAGACATCAGGACCGCCCAGTTAGCCAAGGGGGTGGATCCCAGGACGCTGTTCCGCCACGTCCGTGCCGGCGCCGAATCGGGAAGAGATCACACGGCCCGCTTCATGTCCGACCCGGAGCGGCTGGAAACCATACACACGACAGATTTCGTTCCGGTGGAGCTTAACAGCCTGTTGTGGCAGTACGAAGACCTTATAGCCGCGTCGCACGACAAGGCGGGCCGATCTGTGATCGCGGCGGAATTCCACGATCGTGCTGACCGCCGCAATGCTGCCATCAACAACTATCTGTGGAATGAATCAGAAGGCTTCTACTGTGATTATGACTTCGTGCAGGATCAACAGTCAGAGGTCAGGTCGATGGGTACGGCTTATCCTGTAGCCAGAGGTATGTCTACTCCTGAACAAAGCATACGGGTAGCTGGAGTATTGGCCAAGGACTTGTTGAAGAGGGGTGGTTTTGTCTCGGCGGCGGTCTATTCTCCGCAGCAGTGGGATGCTCCGAACGGGTTCGCAAGGGATCAGGTGGAAGGCGTCCATGCCTTGATCGCCTCAGGCCTGAGCGGCTCGGCCGTGGCAGCCGCCGCAATTGAAAGATGGCTCCGGCGTGACGCATAAATTTATGAGCAATATGGCGTCCTGGTTGAAAAAAGCGACGTGGTGTCGGATGAAGCCAGGCCTGGCGGCGGCGGCGAATACCCGGTACAGCGGGGTTTCCTCTGGACCAACGGGGCGCACAGGATTCTCCAAGGAATAGCGGGCCGACCATTGTATAATACAGTTTGATTTCGCCACCTTAGCTCAGCTGGCTAGAGCGCCGCTTTCGTAAAGCGGAGGTCTGGGGTTCGAGTCCCCAAGGTGGCTCCATCAGACACCGGATACTGATCGGCGAGTATAGTTCAGAGGCAGAATGCGACCTTCCCAAGGTCGAGACGAGGGTTCGATTCCCTCTACTCGCACCATCCCAGCATCACCATTAAGTGGTACAATATACATTAATCACATGGCCAGTTCCAAAAAGTATTTCCATGATCATTTCGTGCTGCTACTGCTCAGCATCAACGCCTTCCTGGCGGTGGCGGGCAGTATTTTTATCCTTCTGCGGCTTAGCACGAGCCACGGCACCGGTTATATTGTTCAGTACCGCGCCAGCCTTGGCATAGATGCCTTCAGGACGGGCAGTATCGTGGACCTACTAAGCTTCATAGCGTTCGCCCTGATGGTATTGGCCATACATACGGTACTCAGCATACGGGCTTATCATATACACAGGCAACTGGCTATCACCATACTCAGCCTAGGCATCCTGCTATTGGTGATGACCATCATCATCAGTAACGCCTTGCTGGTATTGCGCTAGTCATGATCGACATCGAGATACCGTTCGAGAAGGATCGCAAGGGTCATTACCGTTTTTTCGAGATATTGCCGGGAGCCCTAAGCTGGACGCTCATACTGCTGCCGCTGATACTAAGCCTGATCAACGTCACGGTCGCCGTGTTCTTCATACTGCTGTATCTGTTGATTTTCTTCGTGCGTTCCATAGCTTATACCACGAGGGCCCTGGCCGGTTACCGTACCATGAAGCGCCATATGAAACTGGACTGGAACGGTCTGGCGGCCGACGTTGAGGCCGGCGAGCCCACGGGCAGCGATATAAAGCGGCCCAAATGGCATTTCGATAATCTGAAGCGATACCGCGCCAAGGATCCGGAACAGACTTTCAGACCCAGCGAGCTGACCCACGCCATCATCATAGCCACCGTGAACGAGAGCAGGGAGGTCTTGGAGCCCACCATACAGGCGGTACTGGCTTCCGATTACGATGCCAAGAAGGTCATATTGGTGATTGCCTATGAGGGCAGGGCGGGCAAGCAGGCCGAGGCTCGGGTCAAGGACCTGATCAAGCTTTACGGTGATAAGTTCAAGCATGCCATGGCTGTGAAACATCCGGCCGGCGTGCCCGGGGAGATAGTGGGGAAGGGCGCCAACATCACGCACGCCGGCCGCGCTTTGAAGAGGTACCTTGCCAAGGAGAAGCTGGACCCTGCCCGCGTCCTGGTCACGACATTGGACGCCGACAATCGGCCGGACCCCAGGTATTTGCCGGCGCTCAGTTATGTCTACTGCGTAGCTCCCGATCCGGTCAACGCGTCATTCCAGCCGCTGCCGATGTTCACCAATAATATCTGGGACGCGCCTACGCTCATGCGCGTCATCGCCACGGGTAACAACCTGTTCTATATAGTTACGACCCAGCGTCCGCATCTGAGCCGCAATTTCTCGGCCCACGCCCAATCCATGCGCGCCCTGATAGATATGGATTTCTGGAGCGTGCGCACCATCGTGGAAGATGGCCACCATTTCTGGCGCTCCTATTTCCATTTCGATGGCGACTACAGGGTCTACCCCCTGAGCATACCCATATACCAGGACGCCGTGCTGGCCGAAGGTTACATGCGTACCATAAAGGCCCAGTTCTATCAGCTGCGGCGCTGGACATATGGCGCCTCGGACGTGGCCTACGTGGCGGACAAAGGTTTCTGGCACAAGAATCACGCTTCCAAGTTCGACGTGGTGGCCAAATTCCTGCGGCTGCTGGAAGGTCATGTCACCTGGGCCACCGGGCCGTTGCTCATATACTTCGCAGCTTTCATACCGCCCCTGATACATCCTCAGAACCTGGCGGCTAACCAGCTGCCGCTGATAGTCAGCCGCGTCCAAAGGGTAGGCATAGTGGGCTTGTTGGCGACGATATATGTCTGTCTGATAACCTTGCCGCCACGCCCGGCCCGCTATAAGCGTCATCATCACATATTCATGCTTACGCAGTGGATATTCCTGCCGGTAACCAGCCTGGCTTATGGCTGTCTGGCGGCTTTCAACTCCCAGACCCGCCTGATGTTCAAGCGTTACCTTAGCAAGTTCGACGTGACCGAGCACGCTACCGTATCCGAGAAGGGCCGCCCCGGTCCGATCAAACGCCTCCGCCAGCGCCTGGGCCGCCAGCGCGGCCGCGCCAGCACCTCTTAGGCCTATGCCTTGTGCCGGGCCGCGTAATATACGCTGGCGGCCCTGTCGAAACGATTCAAGGCTACCTGGGCGACCCCTATTATGTCCTTGCGACCGATAGTGCCGTCCCTTACACGCGGGGGCAGCTTGTTGATGATGGTCTCGGTGAGGCCCTGAGCGTCGCTCAGGGCCGTCTTACGATGCCGGCAGCTGTCATATAGGCTCAGGAATAGCTTGTCGCGCGAGAAGGGCTTAGGATGGCTCCGGCGGCCTTCACCCGCTACCTGCCAGGCCAATCCCAGTTCGGCGGACTCCCCGGTACTGAATACGGCCCCGCAGAGCTCGCAGCGCCGCCTCCGCCACACGCTGTTAGATCTCTTCTGGGAACGGGAGTTGACCACCTGCGTAGCCCCACCGCAATATACGCAAACCATGTCAACATATTGACATAGCGCTGTTAAAACCGCAAGCAAATAAAAAACCCGGGATACCTATGGTTCTCGGGGTGATGGTCCCCCGGACTGCCTACTTGTTGGTAGTGGGGCGGATCCGGCGGATGCGGTTGGTGCTGGGGTTCGAGGAAATCAATTCCTCATAAAACAATTGATATGCGTCTAAAGCGCTCGGCTTACGAATACACTGTCCCTTTGTTTAATTCGGACAAGTATATATGAGCTTAATTGCTCGGTCAAGACCCGCCAGAACACCTTATATCCTTGCAATTTACAGGGGTGGTTGTTCATGGATGAGTTTTAATGATCGTTAAGCAGCAAGCGCCGCTGCAATATCTAGCCGATCCGCGGGCAGGCCAGTGCCGACCCGAAATGAACCTCTATGTTCTATGGATGTTCTATATAAGTGATAAGTATGGTGGGCGATATAGGATTCGAACCTATCACCTCCGCAACGTCAATGCGGCGCTCTAGCCAAATGAGCTAATCGCCCGTCTAACAGGGATAACATTACAGGAAAGCG
>CAZSAN010000021.1:0-4762 GCA_964604985.1 uncultured Candidatus Saccharibacteria bacterium
TATCAAACTGGCGCCGGTGCGCATGCAATACGACGGCTACGAACTGAACCTTATTGACACGCCCGGACATGTCGATTTCAGCTACGAGGTATCACGCAGTCTGCAAGCCTGCGAAGGCGCGCTGCTTGTGGTGGACGCAAGCCAGGGCATACAGGCACAGACGTTGGCCAACGTATATCTGGCCATGGAGGCCGATCTGACCATAATTCCCATACTCAACAAGATCGATCTGCCGGCAGCCGACGTGGAACGTGTCAGCGCTGAAGTCATGAGCCTGTTAGGCTGCGAAGAAAGCGACATATTGAAGATATCCGCCAAAGCCGGTACCGGCGTGGAGGAGGTCCTGAAAGCTATCACGGATCGTGTACCCCCGCCAAAGCCCCAGGAGCTTGCGGAGACCCGCGCCCTGATATTCGACAGTTATTACGATGATTACCGAGGCGTCATATTGTACGTAAGAGTCTTTGACGGTTCCATACACAAGGATGACCAGATCAAGATGATGGCTACTGGGGCGGCCGGCTTGGCCTTGGAAGTCGGCGCGTTGGAACCGGACATGAAAGCCGAAACATCCTTAGAGGCTGGTGAGATCGGCTATATAGTCACCAACCTGAAGACGACCAGAGACGCCCGGGTAGGTGATACCATCACGCTGTCAGCCAAGCCGGCCGCCCGCGCCCTGCCTGGTTACAAGGACGTGCAGCCGTTCGTCTATGCCGGATTCTTCCCCGAGAGCAACGAGCACTATCAGGAGTTAAAGGACGCCATAGAAAAACTGTCGCTTAGCGACTCGGCTCTGCAGTTCGCACCGGAAAATTCACCGGTACTCGGCTTTGGCGTACGCGCCGGTTTCCTGGGTCTGCTGCATATGGACATAGTGCGGGAAAGACTGGAGCGCGAATACGACCTGGACCTGGTCGTGACCAATCCATCGACCGATTATCAGGTCAGCCTTAATAACGGCGAGGAGCTGGACATAAAGAGTGCGGCCGATCTGCCCGACCCCGCCAAGATCCGTGAGATCCGCGAACCATGGATCAAGGGCGAGATAGTCGTACCGAAACATTTCGTTGGCCCGGTCATACAGCTCATCTCGGGCCGCCGCGGCCTGCAGAAGAATCTGAGCTACGTGGAGGAAAGGGCCGTCGTAAGCTTCGAAGCTCCACTCGCCAACCTGCTGACCGATTTCTATGATCAGCTAAAAAGCCTTACGAGCGGGTACGGCTCTTTCAATTATGAACTTTCGGATTATCGCCCGGAGGACCTGGTAAAAGTCGACTTCTATGTAGCCCACGAAAAAGTGGATGCGCTCAGCGTCATGGTGCATCGCAGCGAAGCTGAGCGGCTAGGCCGTGAAACGGTCGCGAAGCTGAAGGAAGTCATACCGAGGCAGAACTTCCAGGTCGCTTTGCAGGCGGCCATCGGCGGCCGCTTCATCGCCCGCGAAGACCTTAGCGCATATCGCAAGGACGTCACGACCGGACTCTACGGCGGCGACGTATCGCGCAAGAAGAAAGTCCTGGCCAAGCAGGCCAAGGGCAAGAAACGCATGAAGCGTTTCGGCAAGGTCGATATCCCGAGCGAGGCCTTCACGGTCATGCTCAAACGTGACTGAACCACCGAAGTCTGGTATAAATGAACAATGCATACGTCCCTGGCCGATAAATTGGCCGCTTATCAACCTGACGACTCCGCCAAACGACTTATCAAAGAGACACGCATACTGCTGCTCGTAGGGCCCACCGGCGCCGGCAAGGACTCCATAAAGGACAAGCTGCTTGAGACCGGCCGCTACCACCACATCGTATCCCACACTACCCGGCCACCGCGCATTAATCATGGCGTCCTGGAGCAGGACGGCCGGGAGTATCACTTCATAGATAAGGCTCAGGCCGAGAAGATGCTGGATGGCCATGACTTCATCGAGGCCAAGATGTACAGCGGTAATCTGTACGGTACCAGCGTGGCCGAGATCCAGGCCGCCCACGACGAAGACAAGATAGCCATGACGGACATAGAGGTACAAGGCGTAGCGGAGTACAAAGCTTTGGACCCCGGCGTGATGGCCGTGTTCCTGCTGCCTCCGGATTTCAAGACCTGGCAGGAAAGGCTCCAGCGTCGTTATGGCGATGTCGTGGATGCGGATGACGCGCGCCTGCGGCTGCAGACCGCGCTCGACGAGCTCAAGCAGTTACTCAAGACTGATTACTATGTAGCGGTTATTAACGAGGATCTCGACACCGTGTTCGGCCAGATCCAGACCATTATTAAATCAGAGGACCACACCACGCCGGATGAACCCAAGGCCCGGGCCGTGGCTCAGCAGCTGGCCATAGACATCAAGACCCACCTCGACCAAGCCTCTTAGCACTCTTGACGTTGGAGTGCTAAAATTATAAAATGCAAGCATTATGACGGAGCGTCAGAAGAGCATCCTTAATGCCATAGTCGAACAATACGCCGAGGTAGCCAGCCCCGTAGGAAGCAGCCTACTGGCCAAAGCCTTCGATGTCAGCTCGGCGACGATTCGCGCCGAGATGTCCGAGCTCGAGAAACAAGGCTATATCATGCAGCCTCACACCAGTTCCGGTCGGGTGCCTACGGACAAAGGCTATCGCTTCTACGTGAACAGTCTGGGCGAGAAAGATCTAGACCAGCCTGAGCGCCGGGTAGAAAAAGCTCTGAGTGCCCGCCTGCAAAGCTCCGCGGCCCCGGACAGGGTGATCAAAAACGCCGTGGATACCCTGGTGGAGCTGACCCACAACCTGGGCCTGGCCACCATAGGCAACCAGATGTATATAAGCGGTCTGAGCAACCTGTTCGGCCAGCCCGAATTTATGAACGCCATGCAGGTGCAGCAGGTGGCCCAGCTATTGGATAACCTGGAGCCTTGGCTGCGGGAAGCCGCTCCCAATAAACCCTTGAACGTATACATAGGCCGCGAAAATCCCATCGGCCGCAGCGCCGGCGCTAGCCTGATAATCAGTCGCTTCCGCAGCCCGTTCAGCGATCGCAGCTATATAGGCACCCTAGGCCCCACCAGGCAGAGTTACCGCGAAGTCATGACCCTGGTATCGCGCGCCGGCCGTGAACTGGAGGACGTTCTATATGGCTGATCCTAATAGGATGATGGTAACGATGAGTGATCATATGGCGATGTTCGGCGCTGTCGCACCTTATACACCCGCCAGCTCTTTCGATACCATAGGCGAGTTGTATAAGCCCCAGGCGGGAAAAAGTTATGATGCCGTAGCCCGGGATATGCAAGGGCGCGGCTATAGCGAGGCGCAGACCAGTTTTCTGGCTATGTTAAGCATAGCGCAGGCCCGTGACGTCAAATGGTCCAAGGAACAGGAAAGGCTGATGGAGGAGGGTGATTTTGACACAGAAATCTAAACCGTCGAAGCCCCGCCAGACACCAGATGACAATGCGGCCGAAGCTCGGATAGAGGACCTAACGCAGGCTCTGCAGCGCGAACGTGCCGATGCGGTCAATCTGCGCCGCAGGCACGAAGCTGAGATGGCCGGTCTACGCAGCCAGGTCAAAGCTAGCGTCATAGAGGAGCTGCTGCCTGTCATAGATAACTTCGAGCGTGCGCTCAAACATGTCCCGAAAGATCTGGAAGGCAATGATTATGTGAAGGGGGTACAGGCGGTGGTCAAGCAATTCGAACAGACGCTGGGGCAGATGGGCGTCACGCGCATAAGGACCGTCGGTGAACCCTTCGATCCTGAATTGCATGAGGCAGTCAGCCACGAAGAAGGCGAGGCAGATCACGAAGTCGTGACCGAAGAGTTACAGGCCGGTTATCGCATAGGCGACCAGGTCATCCGGCACGCCATGGTCAAAGTGAAAGGCTGAGTATGGGTGACGTCATCAGATATGATTTCCGGGCCAAGCAAAGGCTGACCGGAGAAACCCCTTCTTTCGACGATGATTCGGCATCCATGCGCCAACGGGTAGCTGACTATGTGGAGGGCTTCCGCTCCGTATTACCACAAGAAAAAATGATAGCGCTCGCGGCCCAGTCTATAGTAGCCCTGGAAACAGTCATGTCTGCCGAAGAGGACACATTCACCGATCCAGAGATCGACATATGCTATCGACTAATGCATGAGACCTTGATGGGCCTGAACGAAGACGCACAGCAACAGGCCTGGGGTCAGGCGTACGAAACATTGGGTATCCGCGGCTGTTAAAAAAGCAACAGTTGGCACTCTTGACATACGAGTGCCAATTTACTACACTGGCACTACAGAATACTGTCGCTAACCTGAAGGAGGCAAAAATCACATGAGCAAGATAATCGGAATCGACCTTGGTACCACCAACTCTGCGATGGCTGCGATGCAGAGCGGCAAGCCGGAGATCATAGCCAACAGCGAAGGCGCCCGCACCACGCCCTCCGTGGTCGCAGTCAACAAGAACAAAGAGCGCCTGGTAGGCCAGGTAGCACGCAGGCAGCAGGTAACCAACGCCAAGAACACCGTTTATGAAGTAAAGCGCCTTATCGGCCGCAACTTTAGCGATAAAGAGGTCCAGCGCGACATCAAGCTCATGGGCTACGAGATCGTAAAGAGCGGCAACGGCGTGAAGGTCAAGATGGGCGACAAGGAATACAGCCCCGAGGAAATCAGCGCCATGGTGCTTGGCAAGCTAAAGGCGGACGCCGAGAGCTTCCTGGGCGACAAGGTCACCGAAGCCGTGATCACCGTGCCCGCATACTTCGATGATTCCCAACGCCAGGCCACCAAGGACGCC
>CAZSAN010000022.1:0-6847 GCA_964604985.1 uncultured Candidatus Saccharibacteria bacterium
GCGTCTTTGATGGACCGAACCCGCACATACAGAGGCACTCGCTGCTGGCGGGATTCTTTAATAATCCATCCGGGGGCGAAAGCTATAGGCATGGCGTACACGAAGCCATACTCGGCAAACATGCGGCGCTTGAGCTGCCCAAGAATTATCATCTGGACAAAGTAGGGGCTGACCACTGGAACCTGATAGACCCATACGGCAACTCAGCGGCCGAAGGCATCGCATTGGATAGCCATGGACACCTTACGCCTGACAGCATAGAAGCATTGCAGCATAGCGGCCTGCACATGAACGAACAGGTACAGGGATACACCGCCAGGTCCGTCGTCCATCACACCATCCACCGCAGCGCGCAGGAGTTCCTGAACCGTCATCCCAGCGATTTCACGCATGTGGAGCGGCAATTCTGGTACGACAACGACACGCCCGGCGTATTCGATCAGAACGAGCTCAAGCTGGACTGGGGCGCCAACGGCACCGGTGTGGACGCCAACGGCAACTATGTGTTCAACGTAGCCGAAATGTTACCGGACGGCTCTTATCATGACGGGTTCTCGGCCAATGCCCAGAATCTCTTCCATGAAGGAAAGATGGCCATCGCGTTATCGATGACGCAGGATACGCAGAACCATGTGGTCATGATACCTATAGACGCCCAGGGCAACGCCGTAATAAAGGCCGATAGCTGGATGGCTCAGAGCATGTTCGAGAATAATAACGGGCAGGCCAGCTTTACCGGCGCCTATGCCGAGGCCGTGCAGATGGTTGGAAAACATGATGGCACCGAAGCCATGAGACCGCTGGCGACCGTGGTCGGCAGCGGCCAGACCCACGAGATCACCGACACCGTATCAAAGGTCGTGACCCATCATGAGGAACGTCTGGTGACCCACCTGATACACGGACACCACCACATAGAGATTCCGCCCGTACTCCCCATATACGCGCGCCGCGGCCTGGAGATGCCCGAAGCGTTGGGCCCGGAAGCGGTACCCTATTACACTTCTGGCTATATAGCCGAAGGTTACCGTGACAGCGAAAACCTGATGCCCAGGCAAGGCCTGGCGCCGTTCTCGCCGGAATTGGAAGCGGATCCCGACGCCAAGGTGGATGCCAAGGTATCAACCCGTCGTTATCTGCGTTCACTGAGGCCGGGGTATAGGCGTATCGTAGACGGCTTAGCGAACGACCTGGGCAGGGAGCCCCGGGCCGATAAACCGAAGGTTGTGGTCATGATACCGGCGGCCGCTCACCAAGAGGGCAGGAACATACGCAAGACCCTTGAACAGTACGCCCAACAAGAAGATATCGACAGGGGCGATTTCGAGGTGGTAGTGTTCGCCAACTATCCCAGAGGAACCCGCCGGGACCGTACCATCAGGGAAATACGCGACTTCCAAAGGGACAATCCGGACGTGAATGTACGCCTTATCCAGAAAAGACTCGAAAGCAATGAAGCCAATATAGGCTGGATACGAAAAGCTGTTACCGATACCGTAATAACCGATCTGTCCGAACGCGGCGTAGACTTGAATGACGTCATGCTGGTTTCAAATGATGCCGACAGTGAGTGGATCAACCCTAAATACCTTAGGACCATCATGGATAAGGCGGCAGCTTCTCCCGAAAGCGATGGCTTCCTAGGCTTCATCGACTGGGGTTACGACGCCTACAAAGCGCATCCGGAGATGCTCGCATCTACCAGATTCATGCAGATGCTTGAAACCTACCTTAGGATTTCAAAACACGAAGTGGGTTCGTCAGGCGCTAACTTTGCCTTCCGGCCCGGCATATATACGGCGGTAGGCGGTTATAGATCAAACACTTACCTAGGAGAGGACGTGGTCCTTGGGCGCATGATCAAAAGCGTACGTGCCGGAGCCGGCACCAGGCGCCCTATAAGCTTCTTGGGGCGCAGCAGCGAGGTCAACACTTCGGCCCGGCGAGCGCTGGATAAGCTTATGAGGGATGGTGGCGCTCCAGCCGCCCAATGGGACGACGGGTTTGATGTGAACGATGAGCTACGCGGCAGGGACTTTGATCTGCGCGACTTTGACCTGAACGACGAGGCGGCAGTTGCCCGTATGGTCAATAACACGGAAAGGATGCTTAATCAGACTTTGAGTATATATTCGCGCTTCATGCAGTCAGACGAATCAGCTCCCGGTTACCGGGAGGGTAGGCTGACCATGTACGATAACGAGACCATACGCCAGGTTAACCGCATATTCTTCTTCCTGGGGCTGCAGACACACTGGGAACCTGATGGCTCAATCAGGATAGATGACGCCACCAAGATGGTCGAGGGGCTGAAAGACTGGCAGGCCAGGCACTAGCCGTCTAACGGCTAGTTATCACGCAGGTTGTAGTTGATCTCGTTCAGTACGTCCAGAAGGGCGTCGGCCTTCTGGTTGTCATTACCTATACGCTGAGCGGCTTCCAAGGTCTTGGCCAATAACCCGGCATCGCCTGAGGAACGGGCGGCCGTCATCAGTATCTCGAACTTCCGCTCAGGCGGTTGATCAATCTTGTCTACCACTGGCACCAGGACATCCAACGCCTGCTTCTTAAGCTGGGCGAGCTGCGCCTGCCGATTGTCACCGCCTCCGTTGTCTTGATTCGATTTATCCTGAGCGCCGTTACCAGATTGGTTATCCATACCCACCACCGCATTAAACTGTTATATATCGCTTATGATTGTAGCATACGCAGAGTACTGGCTGCCAAATCCGTCCTATAAGCGTAAGCACCCCAAGTAATGCTACAATAATCACTATGCTTGTGCTTTCTTTTTTGTCGTGGTGGTACGGCCGTGGCTGGAAAGAGGTGTTGTCCAGCCTGCGCCCACGACTGAAAGGCGTGACAACCAGCTTTTCGGTACCCCAGTTAGCCAGGACGCTGTTCCAACCTTGGAAACGCATAGTCACATATCCAGGCGCCAGCCTGGCCGATAAGTTCCATGCCTGGGGCGATAACGCCGTCAGCCGGGCCGTAGGCTTCACTGTAAGGTCGGGCGTGCTCCTGGCCGCCTTCATGACGCTGAGAGTCATAGGGCTTCTGACGATCATCGAGATAATAGTATGGCCACTGGTACCGCTGGCAGTGCCGGTACTGCTGATAGCGGGGCTAATATGAACCCGCCAATTCCGCCTGCTTCCGCGCAGGACAACCCCACGGCCGCGCCTGCTCCGGTAGGACGCGTGCTCATAGACCTGGATTCGCCCCGCGCGGCGCAGGCCCGGCTGGGCAAGGCCATAGGGGTCAACGGCTATAGGGCATTGAATATAGTCGGCGCGGCGCTCACCGTAGGCGTACTGGTAAGTTTCTTCACCGGCCATCACCGCGTGGCCATGTTAATGGCTTCGCCCACGCTGTTCTGTTATATGGCGGTTATATGGTGGAGGCGCCAGCTTTCCGTATTACCGCCTGGGGGCAACGACCGTACAGGGCAGCTCTCCGGAGCGGTGCTGGCCAGGCTCGGCCGCAACGTGCGACTCACGCCCAAGGCCGTGTGGGCATCGCTACAGGATCACTGGCAGGCGACCTTCTTCGTCAGCCATCTCCTGATAAGCAAAGAGGTCTTCGCAGGCCACCTGGGCGATGATCCCGCGGAGCTTGAGTATGCCCTGAAGCTGGCCGCTGACATAGCGCGCAAGAACAACAGCCCGGCCATAGAACCCGGATTCGTGATAGCGGGCATGATGCTGGCCTCAAAGTCCATGCGGCAACTGCTCACGGAGATGAAAGCCCAGGACAGCGACATAGAATCAATAGCCGACTGGATAGGCCGCAACCTTGATGACGCCCGCAAGGCCCGACGCGATTTCGGCGGCATAGGCCGCGACTGGGCGTTCGGCTTCACACCGCTGCTGAACCGCTTCGGCCAGAATATAAGCATGGCTATAACCCACGGCGCTAATTTCGGCTGGCTGACCGACTCTGAGGGCGTCCTAGCCATGGAAAAAGCCTTCGATAACCATGCTGCAGCCGTAGTACTAATAGGTGCCGATGGCATAGGCAAGAGCACCAGCGTTTACGCGCTGGCTCAGCGGTTGATGGAAGCCAAGAGCGCCAAGAGTCTGGCCTACCACCAGGTCATATCGCTCAATGCCACGGATATAGTCTCGAACGCCCAGGGCCAAGGTGAGCTGGAGCGTATAATGCTCAGCCTGTCCACGGAAGCGGAGCATGCCGGCCATGTCATACTGTTCTTCGACGACGCCCAGCTATTCTTAGGCGGCGGCCCCGGTTCGTTCGACGGCACGCAGATACTTCTATCCGTAATACAGTCACGGTCAGCTCCGATCATCCTGGCGTTCACACCCAACGACTACGAACGGCTTCGCTCACATAACCAAAGCTTGGCCAGCCTGCTGACACCCGTCGTGCTTCAGGAATTGCCAGAGTCAGGTGTCATGCGCGTCCTAGAAGATACGGCGCTGGGCCTGGAAGCGCGCCACAAGGTATTGGTCTCCTACGAAGCCTTGCGCGAGGCTTACCGGTTGAGCGACCGCTACGACCAGGACGAAGCCTATCCCGGCAAGGCTATAAAACTGCTTGAACAAGCCGTGTCGTATAGCGACCATTCGCTGGTCATAGCCGAGAGCGTACAGAAAGCCATCGAGCAGACCAGAGGCGTGAAGGTCGGCACGGCACAGGCCGCCGAGACCGATACATTGCTCCACCTGGAGGACAGGATACACGAACGCATGATCAATCAGGTCCACGCGGTAGACGTGGTAGCCAACGCATTGCGCCGCGCCCGCGCAGGCGTAGCCAATCCCAGGCGCCCCATAGGCAGCTTCCTATTCCTGGGACCCACGGGCGTGGGCAAGACGGAGCTCGCCAAAGCCATAGCCGCTACCTATTTCGGTGACGAGAAGAACATGGTCCGCCTGGACATGAGCGAATATCAGCAGCCTGAGTCAGTGGACCGTCTGCTGTCGGACGGCAGCCAGGAGCATCAGAGCCTGATAATGGCCGTGCGCGAGCAGCCGTTCAGCGTGGTCCTGCTGGACGAGATTGAAAAAGCCCACCCCAACGTACTGAACCTACTCCTGCAACTGTTCGACGAAGGCCAACTGACCGACAAGGCGGGCAAGGCGGTATCGTTCAAGGATTGCGTGATCATAGTCACCAGTAACGCCGGCGCCCAGACCATAAGGGAGCGTGTGCAGAACGGCGAACCGCTGGAAAGCTTCCAGGCCGAGTTCATAGATCAGCTCATAGAAAGCGGTCAGTTCAAGCCCGAGCTTCTTAACCGCTTCGACGAGATGGTGCTGTTCGGCCCCTTGAAACCGCAGGAGCTGGCACAGGTCGTAGCCCTGATGATGCGCGAGATAAACCAGACCCTGGCAAACCAGAACATAACCGTGGAACTCACGCCGGCCGCAATACAGAAGGTTGTCGAAGCGGGCTACGACCCGCGGCTGGGCGCACGCCCCATGCGGCGCACACTGCAACGCGCCGTTGAAGACACCGTAGCCCAGAAGATACTGCGCAAAGAAGTCAACGCGGGCGACCGCGTCGTATTGGACGTGGCCGACCTATCGCTGCCTAATCAATAGTCGTGCCGGCAGATTCGCCCTTGGCGACATTGAGTATGTTGCCGGATTGCATGGCGTCGAACACTATGATCGGCAGGTTATGCTCCATGGCCATGCCCAGTGCGGCCTTGTCCATGACGCGTATGTCGTCGTCTGCCAGCGCCTCTTGGAAGCCAAGCTTATCTATCTTGCGCGCGTCGTCGAACTTAGCCGGGTCCTTGTCGTAGACTCCGTCCACCTTGGTAGCCTTAAGTACCACGTCGCAATCAAGCTCCAACCCCAGGATGACGGCAGCCGTATCCGTGGTGACGTAGGGGCGGCCGCTGCCGCCGGCGACTACGACCACGCGACCCTTCTCTAGATGCTTGTTCGCAAGGCGGTGTACGAATGGCTCGGCGACCTGCTCGGCATATATGTTGCTCAGGCAGCGGGTCTTTATACCCTTGGCCTCGAATATGTCGGTAAGAGCGAGCGCGTTGATCATGGTACCGAGCATACCCATGTGATCGGCAGTTACGCGCTGTATGCCATGGCCGGCGATCTGGGCGCCTCGCACGAAGTTACCGCCGCCCACCATGATCACCACCTGCGTGCCGTCAGCGGCCACCTTGTTGATCTCCTCTGCCAGCCATCCTACCAGTTCCGGATCGACGCCGGCCTCATATTTTCCGGCCAATTGCTCGCCCGATAGCTTCAGAAGTATGCGTTTGTAAGGGGTCTTGCTCATCTAAAAGCCTAGTATAGCAGACAACCCGAGGTATGAAATAGGGTTAAAATTCGTGGAAATCACCGACCTGGCAGCCTATACTATTAAGCATGGTGAAGACGTGCCACGAAGGAACCATGAGGGCATTTAGCTATGATTAAGCTATATTCTTGGAATGTGAACGGTATAAGAGCCGTCACCCGGAAGGGGCTGTGGCAGCCGTTCCTGGACAAGGAAAAGCCGGACATACTCTGCCTGCAGGAAATCAAAGCCAAGCCTGATCAGATAGACGCCCCGATAGACGGTTACGATGCTTTCTGGTATTCAGCCGAAAAGGCAGGCTACAGCGGGACCGCCATACTCAGCAGGAACGCCCCCGCGCAAGTGATCGATGGATTTCCAGACGACATCATCGGCAAGCACAAGCTCAGTGGCGACACCTACGGCAACCCCAATCAGGAGGGCAGGGTCATAGCCGCGGAGTTCGATAAGTTCTGGGTGGTCACCGTCTATACGCCCAATGCCAAGGACGACCTCAGCCGCATACCGCTGAGACATAAGCACTGGGACCCTGCTTTCCTGGATTATTGCAAGC
>CAZSAN010000023.1:0-2722 GCA_964604985.1 uncultured Candidatus Saccharibacteria bacterium
TGGAGCGACCTGGTAATCCTGGCCAAGACTTTCTGGGTAGTGTTATTCCATAGGGGTACCAGGGGATGAGCGCAGCCGGATCCCGGACGAAGAAGCTGAAGGTCGCGATCGTCTGCGACTGGCTGACCGGCATAGGCGGCGCCGAAAGGGTAGTACTGGAGCTCCATCGCATGTACCCGGAGGCACCTATATATACGTCGCAGTACGATCCTGACGCCATCGACTGGTTCAAGGATGCCGACGTGCGCACTACCAAGCTGCAGACCCTGTCCCCGCGCCTTAAGAAGTTCCTACCGCTGCTACGGGCGCGTGAATTCAGCCGGCTGGATCTGAGCGGCTACGACCTGGTCATCTCCAGTAGCGGCGCCGAAGCGAAGGGTATACACGCGCCTAAGGGCACGCTGCACATCACTTACTGTCACTCGCCTACTCATTATTATTGGATCCGGCACGATGAGTATCTGGAAAATCCGGGTTTCCCGCGCGGGTTCAACTGGATCGCGCGCCTGGGTTTGCGGCTGTTGGCCAATCCCCTGAAGCGCTGGGACAGACGCGCAGCCAAACGCCCTGACTACTTCATAGCTAACTCCACGCACACGCAGGCCATGATCAAGCGCTACTATCGCCGTGACTCCACCGTCATCTTTCCTCCCGTGGAGACAGACCGCTTCCGCCTGCCTGTTAGCGCCAAACCTCCGCTGCGCCACGGCTTCGTCATAGCTGGCCGACAGACACCTTACAAACGTTTCGACCTGGCCATAGAGGCATGCAACGAGCTCAAGGTACCCTTGGTGGTAATAGGTGATGGCCCGGACCACAAGCGCCTGGAGAAGCTAGCCGGCCGCAGCATCACTTTCCTTACCAACGTCAACGACCAGGAAATAGTGGATCACTTTCAGTCAGCCATCGGCTGCATAATGCCTAACATGGATGACTTCGGAATAGTGGCGGTAGAGGCTTTGGCCGCAGGTACGCCGATAATCGCTTATAATAAGGGCGGCGCTCTGGATTACGTGATACCGGGCAAGACCGGACTGCTGTTCGAGCAACAGACTGCCAAGGCGCTGGCCAAGGCGCTCGAGACAGCCATGGATAAGAAGTTCGATCACGCGGCCATCGCCAAGTCCGCGACTAAATTTTCTGTGGCGGACTTCACCCGGAATATGCAAAACTATATCAATCAATGCTTAGCGGAAAGGACTTCTGACTAGATGTGCGGCATAGTCGGTTACATAGGCTCTAAGCCGGGCAAGGACGTCGTCCTAAAGGGCCTGGAAGCCTTGGAATACCGCGGCTACGACTCGGCAGGCATAGCCCTGATCGATGGTGATGAGGCCCAGGTATTCAAACAGGTCGGGCGTGTAAGCGGTCTGGTAGCTGATATTAAAGACAAGGATCTGCCTGCTAAGCTGGCAATGGGCCATACCCGATGGGCCACCCATGGCGGCGTGACCATGCAGAACGCCCATCCCCAGGCCAATAATGACCGCACCATCTTCGTCGTACATAACGGCATAATCGAGAATTTCGCTGAGATCCGTGAAAAACTAAAGGGCGAAGGTTATGGTTTTGAGTCGCAGACTGATACCGAGGTCATTCCCAACCTCATAGATTATTACCTGAAGCAGATGCCCTCGTTCGAGGACGCGTTCAAGACCGCGCTCGGCGATGTGCGCGGCGCTTATTCGATAGTGGCCATATCCACAAAGGAGCCCGACACCATATATGCCGCGCGGCTGTCCAGTCCGCTGGTGATAGGCGTGGGCGAGGGCGAACACATACTGGCATCCGACCCATCGGCCATAATGGATCACACCAAGAAGGTCATATACCTGGAGGACTACGACATAGCCGTCATCACCGCCGGCAAGGTCCACGTTCAGAACCTCAAGAAAGAAAGGCTGGCCGAACCCAAGACCGAATTGTTGGATTTCGAGAACGAGAGGGCCGTGCTCGGCGATTTCCCCAACTTCATGCTGAAAGAGATCTACGAGGCCCCCGCTACCATAAAATCCGCGACCCTAGGCCGTGCCCGCGCCGACCAGAACCTGGTCAAACTCGGCGGACTCGAAAACGTCTTCAGGCAGCTCCGGCACATTGACCGCATAGTGATCGTGGCCATGGGTACGTCCTATAACGCAGGCCTGGTGGGCGAATACATCATAGAGGAGCTAGCCGGTATACCGGTGGAAGTCCAGCTTGCAAGCGAGTTCAATTACCGAGACGAGCCGTTCTCGCGCAGCACGCTGCTCCTGGCGATATCGCAGTCTGGCGAGACGGCGGATACCATAGCCGCCCTCAAGAAAGTCGAAGACTACGGCGTACTACGTCTGGGGATAGTGAACGCGGTCGGCAGCACCATAGCCCGCATGACCGACGCCGGCGTATATTGCCACGCCGGACCGGAAAAGGCGGTCGCCAGTACCAAGGCCTTCATAGCGCAGGTCACTGTCCTCTCCCTGATTGCCCTGCATCTGAGCAACGGCAAGCATCCGAACTTCAAGCCCTTGCTAGAAGAATACTCCTTCCTGCCGGACAAGGCCCTGGCCGTCCTGGAGCAGGCTAATGAGATCAAACGGATCGCCGAGAAGTATGCTGATAACCGCGACTTCCTGTTCATAGGCCGGCATACCGGTCTGCCCTCTGCCTTGGAAGGCGCTCTCAAGCTCAAAGAGATATCCTACATCCACGCCGAAGGTTACGCCGCCGGCGAAATGAAACA
>CAZSAN010000024.1:0-1870 GCA_964604985.1 uncultured Candidatus Saccharibacteria bacterium
GGCGCAGGAGGTTGTTGACCAGACTCTCTAGCTTCGTGACTTCCTCTAGATTGCTGGCTATCGTACCGCGTAATTCCTTGGCGCCCGCTTTCTTGTTCATCAGGGCGACTTCGCTTTCCATCTTCAGCGCCGTCAGCGGCGTCCTGAGTTCATGACTGACGTCCGCGGTGAAACGCTTCTGCTGTTCGTGTGCCGCTTCTATAGGCTCCAAGGTTCGTCTCGCAAGCCAATAGCTGCTCAGACCGGCGCCTACCAGCACGACGACGTTGAACAGTACCAGGCGCAGCAGTATACGATGCGCGCCGCTATCATAGTCCGGGCCCGGCTTAAGCAGAGGGCTCCCTTCGAACACCGGGAACTGGTTATAGATACGTTGGGTCTCGCTGCGCAGGCCCCGCCCCAGCTCATCGGTAGCTACGTTGTAAAGCACCATGCTGAAGCACAGGCTGATGGCCATTACTATTGCCAGGTACCACATGGTCAGTTTGAAAGTAGCCGATCGGAACATAACTTAGGATGCGCTCAACTTATAGCCGAAACCGCGCTGTGTGTGCAGAAGTGGCTTTAGCTTAGGGAACGGACGATCTATCTTGTTACGCAAGTAACCTATATATACCTCTATGGTGTTAGGCAGTATATCCGCGTCCTGGTCCCAGACGTGGCTGATAATCATGTCCTTCGTTATTACTTGCCCCGGGTGGTGCATCATGTATTCGAGAAGGGAGAACTCTTTGTGAGAAAGCTTGATAGGCTCTTTGCCGCGGCGTACTTCATAATTGCTGGTGTCTAGGGACAGATCACCAACCTTGAGCTGGGTGCCGACCTGTACGGGAGGCCTTCTGAGGAGCGCGCGTACCCTGGCGATCAGCTCGTCGAAAGAGAACGGCTTCACCAGATAATCGTCAGCACCTCCGTTCAGGCCTTCCACCCTATCGCCTATGCTGCCGCGTGCGGTCAGCATGATGACCGGCGTGTTGCCGCCTTCATCACGCAGTCGGCGGCACAATTCAACTCCGTCCATGCTGCCCGGCAGCATACGATCGAGCACTATGACGTCATAATCCGGATCCGCAGCTGCGGCCAGACCGCTGTCAGAATCGTAGACCACATCCACTGCATAGCCTTTCAGCTCCAGGCCACGCTTGATGGCCTGGGCTATCTTACGTTCGTCTTCTACGACCAATATACGCATACTTCAATTATAAGGTCATGGGTGAGAAAAAGCTGAAAAACTATCCCTCCTTGGCTTCAACGGTGAGGCGGCGCCTGGCGTGGGTCGCGAAGATTGCCACGGCCAGGATAGCGAGCAGGATCACGTAGACGGTCCGGTCGATGATGTTGGCGGCGACTATGGTGTTGTTGCTGATATGGTGCAGATGCCGGGAAAACACCAGGAAAGACTCGCGGAAACCTATGGCACCCGGGGTCAGAGAGACGTACAGTGCCAGGTTGGCCGCACCCGTGTATATGACGGCCTGCGAGAAGCTGGTACCCGGCGCTACGGTACGGAGCTCCACGTAGTAAACGAGGGTCACGAATATTATCTGCAGCAGGGTGGCAAGCGCCAAGTAGTACCAGCCGTGCAGGTCGAGCTGCTTGAGCCTTGGCTTCACCCACCTGCTACGAAGCGCCAGCACGGTCGTAACCCCACCAAGCATAGCCAAGGGTATAAGCCACCATTTCAGCACGCCTGACAGCAGAAACATCAGGCTGTATGCGCCCCAGAAGAACAGATAGCCCAGACTCGCGACAGCGAATATCTTCAGGTCTAAGCGATATTTCTTCTTCAGGTAGACGGCCCGGAAAGCCGGACCGCTTTGCAGGGGTCCGAAGAAGTTCACCACGGCTGAGTAAGCGGTCAGTAGAAGGC
>CAZSAN010000025.1:0-1899 GCA_964604985.1 uncultured Candidatus Saccharibacteria bacterium
CGATCTGCCCGCATCGAAACGGATCACATGCGGTTGGTCCATGGCTCCTTCTTGGTCTGCCATATGCCTGCGGAATACGAAGGGCCTCTTGGCTGAGCGTGCTTCTTCGCGAAGTTCTGCCAGCCGTCCGGCGCCCGTCCAATCACGATATGCCAGACCTTCCTTGAGCAGCTTGTCGGCGTACTCTGCGTAATAGCCTTGGCTGTGGCGTTCGGACTGGACATGCTCTACGGAACGGTGCTTACCTTCGCTTATCCAGAATCCTTCATCCGGTTCCAGGCCTAGCCATTCCAGGCTTTCGACTATCTGTCCTACGCCTTCGGCTACGAAACGCTCGCGGTCAGTGTCCTCCAACCTTAGGATGAACCGGCCGCCATTCTTCTTTGCCAATAAGTAATTGAACAGCGCGGTACGGACGCCGCCCACGTGCAGGAAGCCGGTGGGGCTTGGCGCGAAGCGCGTTCGTATTGTTTCATTCGCCATCCAGCCCATTATATGGGAAAACCGACGCGAGTTGAAAAGATGCTGCCGCCCGATCAGCCCGCGTGCGCGTGCCGCCTAAGTATGCGCCGATGACGTTTGTGGGTCATAGCGTGTGGTGCAGGCGCGTGCTGCACGGCATATTCCAGGAGTTCGTCAGTGGTCTTGGGCCGCGTAGGTCCGGATGGTTGCGTGGACACGTGGACCGTAGTGCGCCTTACGGCGGCGGTACCATAAGTAGACAATGTCGTATGGCTGTCTACAGCGAACAATTCGGGTGAGAAATGGCTTATGAGCCTGCCCTTGGGCCTCTTGGTCGCAGGATTCTGTATCCTGTGCGTGTCCGGCTGCCTGTCGGAAGTCCGGATTATGATCCTGGAGGTAGGTTGGTAGGCGCTCAGATGTCCCTGTACCTTGATATGGCGTTTCAGGCTGCGGGGAGGCTTTTTCACGGCCTGGCGCATAAGGGTCTGGGAGGGCTTAGGCTGATGGGCGGCAACGTGCTTGGGGGACCTATGCCCATGTATGATCGGGTGATGTACCGGTGTATGATGCGCCGCGGGGTGTTTATCGGTCGGGTGCGCCGCATGCCGGGCGGGCTCGGATTGCCCTGGCAGCAGCTTACCAGTGCCGGCATCATAGTGGCGACCATTGATGACTATAGTGCTAAGCTTTTTGTTCACGTCTTTTTTGGTTTATTGGCTGTAATCACATCTTAAACCCTCTTGTGATTCATGGCAAGTCGATTCATACTGGTTGTACTGATGATTAAGCTTGAAACCTGGCGACGGTAACAGCGCTATGGACTATCTCGACCCCAAGAAAAGGTTCCGGCACAGCGTAATGCTGTTGGTGGGGTACGTGCTTATAGGCGTAGCTATCGTCATAGGTACCTTGGTGCTGCTTTACCAGGCATATGGTTTCGGCCTGAACAAGAACGGTAAGGTCATACAGAACGGACTGTTCTTTTTCTCCAGCCAGCCGCACCCGGCCAATATCTACATAGACGGAGCGTTGAAGTCCGTCAGGACCAATACGCGCCTGAGTCTTCCGGCCGGCGTCTATAACGTCACTCTCACACGTACTGGCTACCGTGATTGGCAACGGACCATAGTGCTGGAGGGCGGTAACGTCGAGCACTTCGATTATCCCCTACTCATACCTAAGGCTCTAAACTCCAGCCGGGTCTCAAGCTACGCCACGGCTCCGCGTTTGGCCACCCAGAGTCCGGATAAGCGCTGGCTCATGGCTTCCAAGCCGGGCTCTATGGTGGACTTCTATCTCTATGACCTTAAGAACGCTAAGGACCCGCCCGCTACGCTTTCTCTACCCAGCGGCTTGGTCGCCAAAACTACTGGCGCCCAGACGTGGAGGCTCGTGAAATGGGCCGATGACAACCGGCATGTCCTGCTTGAGCAT
>CAZSAN010000026.1:0-6808 GCA_964604985.1 uncultured Candidatus Saccharibacteria bacterium
CTGGTTCGCGCCCTTGTTCAGCGTGACCACGCCGCCGCTGCGATTGGACACCGTGATCTGCTGGTTGGCAATGGTCTGGCTCTGGGCGCTGAGCGCGATCAGGTTTGTCACGCCGAACGTCTTGCCCAGAACGACGTTGCGGCCCTTAGGACCCATGGTCGTCTTCACGGCGTTATATAGGACCTCCGCGCCGCCCAGTACCCGCTTACGGGCATCATCATCATAAAATACTTTCTTTGCCATATCTCCTCCTATTTGACCGTCGCTAATATATCTTTTTCTTCGACCAGGATGAACTCAGTGCCATCAAGCTTCACATCCGTGGTGCTGTAGCTCTTATACACTATGCGGTCGCCCACCTTTACCTGGCTTGCCGCCGGCCCCACCGCGACTACTTTGGCGGTCTTGGGCTTCTCTTTGGCATTATCCGGCAGATACAGGCCGCTCTTGGTCTTACTTTCGGCTTCCTCTGCCTGGGCGACGATGTAGTCCCCCAATGGCTGCAACGGTGTGCTCATACGAACCTCCTGTTAATCTGTTTTCTAGCACTCATCATACTAGAGTGCCAATTTTGCTGTCAAGCCCAAGCTGCCCAGGACTATAATTACGACATAACCATTGTGTTTTTGCAATAATTGTGGTATATTATGCAGATTCCAGTTCCAGTCCAACGACTACGAAAGGGTAGCACATGCCAGTTCAGGAGGAGAGGAAAACGGTGGAGAGCCACGAAGTCAGAAGAGGCGACGTGACGCTCAAACTCACCTACGACCCCGAGGACAAAGACCGCATCACGCGTGTCAACATCCTCAAGCCCCGCCGCACCGGCAAACCGCGTCTCGTAAGAGCGCAGGAAGCCATGCGCAAGGCGCACTGGGTCGACTCGGTCGAGCTCGAAGGAAAGACCCTCGTCTGCAAGCTACAGCCATGTGCTGACAGGCTCGCGATGAGTACAATTCTTCAGCCGATCGTCGAGGCAATCAGCGCGAATGCCGCGACGCAGGACGACCACAGTCCCGATCCGAGCAGCAAGCTCAAACGCATGACCAAGCCATCCATCGGCAAGGCACGCAACAAGGGCAAGCATCGGGATCGCAGCTGGTCGCCTCCGAAACAGATGGGTCTCATCTACCGTTAGGGGAACCGGAATACCGGATGGTGCGCTGCAGCGCAAGCAGGGAGCTTAGCGCTCGCCACCATCCGGTCTCCGGGTTTAGTTAAGTATCGTGACGCAAGGTCGAAGCTTGAGGCATTCCAGTCTCGCTCCCTCGCATCGCGCGAACACAACTAAACCCGGAAACTTTCAAGATCGATTAACAATATCTTATAACTTCTTGAGCGCGGCCCGCGCCGTGCCTATCTCGTCCCAAGGATGCTCGCCTGCGGCGTCCTCGATGGTCTTCTCGTGGCCCTTGCCCAGCAGCAGCACGATATCGCCTTTTTTTGCCCGTTTCATGGCAAAATTGATGGCTTCCGTCCGATCATGTATCAGGAAAAGGTCTTTTTCGCGGGTCTTTCCGGATTTTTCCGCGCCTGACGCGATCTGGTCCATTATCCGGACGCCGTCTTCCTGGCGATCGTCCTCCTGGCAGATGATCACTTCGTCGGCGTACTTCCCGGCCAACCCGCCTTGCAATCCGCGCTTCTCGACATCGCCTCCGCCCAACGAACCGAACAGCGCGATCACACGCTTCTTGGCTATGGGCCTGATGTCCTTGAACAACTTCTCGAAACTGTCCGGCGAGTGGGCGTAATCCACGATGACCGTGAAATCCTGGCCTTCGTCGATATGCGTCATCCGTCCTTCCACGCCTTCCAATGCCGCTATACCCCGCTCGATCTGTTCCCTGCTCAGGCCCGCGGCACGGCCAACGCAGACCGCTGCCAAGGAGTTATACACGTTGAAACTACCCGGCATCCGGCAGCGTATGTCATAGGTCTCACCCTCTATCTCCGCCTTGTAGGCCACGCCGTCTTCCTTGAGTACGACGCTCTTGGCGCGCATATCGCCCTTCTTAACCCCATAGGTGACCGGGTTCTTGATAGCCGCCGCAAAGATGTCGGCGCTCGGGTCCTCGGCATTTATGATGCCGGTGCGCAAACCGCTGCGGTTGCGGTTGGCCTGCTTGAACAGCATGGCCTTGGCCGCCACATAACGTTCGAAGGTCCGGTGATAAGCCAGATGCTCATGCGTGATGTTCGTCATGACAGCTATGCTGTACGGCACGCCCCACACCCGGTGCTGGGCTAGCGCATGACTGGTGGTCTCCAGTACCAGCCACTCCACGCCCTGCCCCTTCATCCATTTCATACGCTTCATCATCTCCGGTACGCTCACATTGGTCATGTGATGCATCTGCGGCCGGATGTCGTCGCCTGCTCCATAGGCCACCGTGCTCATCAATCCGACCTTGTAGCCGGCCTCGTGCAGCATGCGATGGATCATGAACGACGTGGTCGTCTTGCCATTGGTACCGGTCACGCCTATCACCTTGAGCCCGCGGGACGGGAAACCGTTCACCGTGTTAAATAACACCGCCTCTGCCAGATGCCCGTAGGGCTCGATAGCCGGGAACAGCCCGGCGGGTATGACCTTCTTGACCGTCTTACGGATTTTCACGACTCTAAGTATACTGTAAGCTGATGAAAATATTAGGGATAGAGACCAGCTGCGACGAGACCGCGGCGGCGGTCGTCGAAGACGGACAGCGTCTACTCGGCAACGCCGTGGCCTCAAGCATGGACCTGCACGTGAAATACGGCGGCGTGGTGCCGGAGATCGCCGCCCGCAGCCACATAGGAGCCATCCTGCCCGTCATACACCAGGCCATGGACCAGGCTGGCTGCGGTTGGGAAGACATTGACGGGATAGCCGTTACCCACGGCGCCGGACTGGGCGGAAGCCTGCTTATAGGCGTACTGACTGCGCGCACGCTGGCCATAGTCCACGGCAAGCCCTTGTATGCCATCAACCACGTGGAGGCCCATGTCTATGCCAACTTCATCACCAGGACCGCCCTGCCCGGATACAGCCTGCGGCGGTCTGCGCCGGACTTTCCCATGCTTGCGATAATCGTATCCGGCGGACATAGCCAGCTGGTATTGTTCCGCGGCCACGCGGATTACGAGGTGCTCGGCCGTACCCAGGACGACGCCATAGGCGAGGCCTTCGACAAGGTAGCCAAGATGCTCGGCCTGCCCTACCCCGGCGGCCCGTCCATAGCCAAAGCGGCCGAAAAAGGCGACTCTCAGGCGTTCAAACTCCCTAAGGCGCACATGGCTGACTATGATTTCAGCTTCTCAGGCCTCAAGACGGCCGTCCTGAGGCTCGCGCAGGCCCAGATAGGTGAATCATACGACTTCCCCTCCTTCAAGCTGTCAGAGCGGCTCTCAGAGGCTCAGAAGGCCGATATAGCCGCCAGCTTTCAGCGAGTAGCCGTAGAGACAGTCGTCGCCAAGGCCGTCAAGGCCTTCAAAGAATACGGTCCCGAAAGCGTCGTCATAGCTGGCGGCGTAGCGGCCAACCGTGAGCTTAGGCGGCAGCTGGAAGCCGCCCTGCCCTTGCCCCTGGAATATACCGACCCGAAACTCTGCACGGACAACGGCGCAATGGTCGCGACCTTGGGCTGTTACCAGGCTGAAGCCGGTCGCACCCAGGCTGACCCCTACACTTTGGACATAAGCCCTAACCTGAGTATGTGATCAGGCGGCCCGCCTGGAGGCAGCCAGTTCCCAGACCAGCTCCCTGCGGCCGGGCATAGGCTCGGACACCGCCTGCCCCGTATCTCTCATAAGCTTAAGAGTCTGCTTGGCCGACGAGGCCGTCATACCGTGTTCGTCCTTAAGGCGGGCCGCGGCCTCGCTCGATGATACGGGGCCGTCGACCAGCACGGATCTCACGGCAGATAAACGCTCTTCGAGCGGTATCCGGTTGGCCGTAGGAGAATCCCGGAACGCTTTGGCCACGAGCGTACGCACCTGCCGCTCGTCCTCGATTATGCCCTCTAACAGATCCCTGCCCTCGCGCAGAAATTCCTTTTCCCCGGACATCATGCCGTCAGCTATGGCCACCGCCCTGGCGACCACCGGCCTGGCCGTGTCGCGGAGCGTGATGACTGATTTCTGGGCACCCTCCATGGGGCCTTTCGTCACATACCCCGCCTTGACCAGGTCGTTCATCACCGCCATGGCGTATTTCTGCCTGTCGGGCAGGTCCAAGCCGCCGTCGGGGTAACGTTGTGCCAGCATACGCCGAAGGTCGGTCAGGCTGCATGCGCTGCGGCCTTCTTCGATCAAAGCGTTGATGGTCTCTTGGATCATGCCGGGCATGCTGCCTTCTTTGCTGCCCTTAGATACTGGGCTTGGGCTGTCCGGCAGCCCGTAGATTATGTGATCGCCTATATCGCCGCCGTCGATACCCGTATACTCTATGACGCCGTCGTCATCCATCCGGTTCAGGTTGTTCATGGTGGTGGTGGCGTTCAGGCCAAGCTCCCGCTGTATGTCGGCCGTATGCAGGCCGTCATCATCCAATAACATACGCAGAATTCTGAGCCGGTCCATCGGCGGGCGGCTCGCCTTCCCCCTGCTAGTGCGCGACAGACCGTAAAGCGCCTTCAGTCCCAGCTCTCCGGCTTCCAGGGACATGGATAATACGTGGCCGGCGAAAGCCTTGCCCTCTTTTCCGCCTAACGGAGTAAGACGGTATTGCAGCGTCGTTGTGGGCGCGCGCCTGACCACCCCGGCCGGCTCCAGGGACTGCGTACAGTAATCCAATTGGGTGGTCGGCGAACCCACATGCACCGGATCATCCCCTTGTGGGGCTAGAAAGAGGTCGCGGTGAAGCTCCGACGCTCCGTAACTGTTGCCTGGCTGCATGCCGCCCAGCACGATAGCCTTGGCTTCGTGGTTGCCGACCAGCAGCAGGTTGCCAAGGTCGTTTTCACATGAAATACCGGGTGAAGGTGCTGGCTGTCTCATAAAGTCTGTATATTATATCCTCTATAAGTCCATCGGTCAATAATTTTGCCCCTGGGTTTACAGAGGTGGTATCATGGCAACATGAAACTTCCCAAGGTGTACGAGGCGAATAATTACGAGCAGGACATCTACGCCCTCTGGGAAAAGAGCCGTCTTTTTGTGGCCGATCCCGCAAGCGACAAGGAACGATTCTCCATAAGCATGCCGCCTCCTAACGAGACGGGCACGCTGCACATCGGGCACGCCCTGTTCGTTACCCTGCAGGACATCCTGGCCAGGCACGCCCGCCAGCAGGGAAAGGACGTACTGTGGTTGCCGGGAACTGATCATGCCGCCCTTCCCGTGAACGCTATTATCGAAAAAAAGCTGGCAGAGGAGGGGACTGATAAGCATAGGATAGGCCGCGAGGAGTTCCTGCGGCGCACCAGGGCCTTCGTCGGCGACAGCCGTGAGACCATCAACTCCCAGATACGGGCCATGGGGGCAAGTTGCGACTGGAGCAGGGCGCGCTACACCCTGGACGACGCCCTGAACCGCTGCGTCAACGAAACCTTCGTCAAGATGTACCAGGACGGCCTGATCTACAGGGGTCACCGTATTGTCAATTGGGACCCTAGGTTAGAGACCAACGTATCGGATGATGAACTTGTCCACCGGGAAGAGCAGGGGAAGTTCTATACCTTCCAGTACGGCCCCTTCCAGATCGGTACCGCCCGCCCGGAAACAAAGTTCGGCGACAAATACGTTGTGATGCACCCGGACGACACGCGCTACCAACAGTACAAACACGGCGATACCTTTGAAACGGAATGGATCAACGGCAAGATCACGGCCACCATCATCAAGGACGAAGCCGTCGACCCCCAGTTCGGCACGGGAGTAATGACCATAACTCCCTGGCATAGCCAGATAGACTTCGAGATAGCCGAACGCCATAAGCTCGACAAGGAGCAGATCATAGACTTTCACGGGAAACTCCTGCCCATAGCCGGCGAGTTCGCCGGCATGCCCATAGAGGAGGCCCGGCCGAAGATAGTCGAGAAACTTCAGAAGAAAGGTCTGCTCGTGAAAGTGGACGATAATTACGTGCACAGCGTGGCCTTGAACGACAGGGGCAAGGGCGTCATAGAGCCGCAGATCCGTCTGCAGTGGTTCGTGGACGTCAACAAGCCGGTCGTGGAATGGAAAGGGAAGAAGCAGAGCCTGAAACAGGTCATGCAGCAGGTCATCAGGGAAGGTGACATACGGATCGTGCCGGAACGCTTCGAGAAGGTATATTTCCACTGGATAGATAATCTGCGGGACTGGTGTATCAGCCGCCAGATCTGGTGGGGCCACCGTATACCGGTCTGGTACCGCACGACCCAGGATGGCAAAAAAGAAAGCTATGTGGGCGTGCAACCCCCCACCGATACCAGCGAGGGTTGGCATGAATGGGAACAGGATCCGGACACGCTGGATACATGGTTCAGCTCGGCCTTATGGACCTGGAGCACCCTGGTGGACCAAGAGCTGGCAGGAGACTATTCGTTGTCTCTCCAGGACCTGCTCGAACGAAGCAAGGATTTCAAGACATACCACCCGACCACCGTCATGGAGACAGGCTGGGACATCCTGTTCTTCTGGGTGGCCCGCATGATCCTTGCAACCACTTACATGACGGGGCAGGTGCCTTTCAAGACCGTATACCTACACGGACTGGTCCGCACCGAAGCAGGCAAGAAGATGAGCAAAAGCGACCCGGAGACCATCATAGACCCCATGGAAGTCATTCCTGAGTACGGCACGGACGCGCTGCGTTTCGCCCTGGTACAGGGGATGTCTGCCG
>CAZSAN010000027.1:0-12666 GCA_964604985.1 uncultured Candidatus Saccharibacteria bacterium
TGCGGTCCCACGAAGGACAGCATGGCGCTGGCCGACGCGACACCGATCGCGAGGCAAATCCCGATCGCCAACCAGGCGGTCAGGATGCTCTTTTCACGCTTGCTTCTCATTGTTCCGCTCCTTAGTTGCGGTCGAGATGAGTAGGATGCTTGCTTGTCTTGTTTACTGGTAGGATTGGTTGGTTTTCCTTGCTTTGCTCTTTCTAGCGCTAGATAGAACAAGACAAGGCCCTCACAGAGGAAGACCGCTGACTTGTTCTATCTAACCGGCTTGATAGGGCTAGGCAGGAAAACTTATGATGTATGGTTCAGGGTTGGATCCGATGCGCCGGGAGCATCACCCTAGGGGGCTCTACCGGGCTTCAAAGACCCATGACTATCTAGTTTGCGCCTTAGAAAATTAAAGCGCCCTTGGGGGCGCCTTTGTTACTGTTTCAAGACTGACACAAACTAACTTTACTTTTTAACTGAGCCTAGTTGTAAAGTTACACCCCCCTGTCTAAGGTTCCGACTGCTTTTGATCAAGCCACCGGAAGGTTCTCCACCCTTTGCCTATGAGGCGAGGATTATTACAATTTACCATAAACGTTTATTTTTGTCAACCATATAGTGTAATAATGCTTACGTTTTCCCGGACGCTTCCGTCTCCTGAGGAGAGCCTTCGGACGGGGCCGCGGGCTGGCTAGAGGCGAGTTTCTTGGCCGTATCCTCTAGTTTGCGTTTGCTGAACACGAAACCGAAGGTGCTGCCCTTGCCTTCTTCGCTGTCGAAGATGACCGCTCCACCTTGGGACAGTATTACCTTCTTGGCCATGAACAGGCCCAGACCGGTACCATCTGGGCGGGCTTTACGGGCATTACCGGCCCTGTAGAACTTCGTGAACAGATGGTGCTGCTCGGCCTTCGGCACACCTATACCGGTGTCCTCCACCCTGAATTCTATGGTCGTGGGCGTCTCGGACAAACTGACCGTGATCTTACCCTTGTCAGGGGTGTAATAGATGGCGTTGTCCACGAAGTTCATTATCACCTGCCTGGTCTTGGTCTCATCCAACATGACCACGGGGAACTTCTTGGGCTTGTCGTAGGATATCTTCAGGGAGTGCAGGGCCGCCGTCTCCTTGAGCTGATCAAGCTCCTCCTTTACCACCTCTGCCAGGTTTACGGGGGTGGGGTCCACGATGAACTTCCCGGTTTTCAGCCTGGAGACGTTCAAGAGGTCTGCTATCAGATAGACCATGCGCTGTGCGCTCGCAAAGGACTGGCTGAGGAGTTTTTTCTGCGCAGGCGTGATCTTGCCCACATCGCCCTCCAGGACCATGCTGGTGTATCCCTTGACGCTCGTGAGGGGCGTTCTGAGCTGATGGCTGGCCATGCTGATGAAATCGTCCTTGGCCTCGTCCAGAGCCACCAGTTTGGCATTGGAGTCCCTGAGCTGTTTGAGCACGTGTTGGTTCTCTTCGAAAAGCAGCTTGTTATCAAGGGCCACCCCTATGCTTTGGCTTATCTGATCAAGCAGTTCCGTATCTGTCGGCCTTACCTGATCCACAGGGGCGGCATAGCCCACCGTAAGCAGGCCCACTATGCGCCGCCGGGCTATGAGTTTCACGGCGTACAAGGAGTCGAAGTGCACATGGCTCTTGATCCGCCTGATATCCGACGGCTCGCACCCTAGGAAGCCGGCCAGATGCGCGTCCGATAAGCTGTCCACGGATACCAGCTTGGAGCTCTCTATCTGGGCGAACCACGGGTGCATCAGCTTGATGTGCAAGGGTTTGCCCAGGCCCAGATTGGGGTCGTTCTGCCGTCCCAGCCAATCAGAGCCGCTCCAGCCGCTTAATACCAGCTCTTCGCGGGTATGGGATGATCTGGTCAGTAGCCCTACGAAGGGCAGGCCGGTAGCCTGAGTGATGGCCTCCGTTATGTGTTCCGATACCATCCTAACAGAGGTATTGGACTCCAGCGCCAGCGCGTCTATGGTCTTCAGCAGTGAGATCGTGCGGCTAAGCCCGGCCACCTCTCCGTCACGTGCGGACACCTCATCGGCGGCATGCCCTGCGTCGCGCTTGAGCTGTTTACGGCTATGCATACTTCCTTGTTTGGCCTTATACTGGTTATGTTACTACCCTAACTATACCAGCCTGATATGCCCAAGATAGCCATCATAGAAGATGACCAGGCCATCAGCCAGATGTACCGTTTCAAGTTCGAGGCTGAGGGCTACGATGTCAATACGGCCGAGAACGGCCGTCTTGGCTTGGAACTGGCCGAAAACATGAAACCCGATATCATTCTGCTTGATCTGATGATGCCAGAGATGACCGGCGACGAGATGTTGCAGAAGCTGCGTGCCACGGACTGGGGTAAATCCATAAAAGTGATAATCCTCACTAACGTCGGCGAGCAGGAGATCCCCGAGGACCTCAGGCGGCTCGGCGTAAGCGGCGTGATACTGAAGGCCAATATGACACCTAGGCAGGTGGCCGAAATGGTAAAGAAACAGTTGAGCGCTTAGTCCGTTATTTTGCATTAAACTCTATTTTGTGATATACTATCCCCGTGGCAGAACGCAACACCTCACCCACGGATATACTCCGTAGATACCGAAGAAACATCTACCCTCCTGCTCTGGATCCATATCAGAGAGCCGTCACCGTACATTATCTTGAAGAACGGGGCTACGAACCCCGGATCGGTGTAGTTTCCGGTGAATCCAGATTACCTATAGACAATCTGGTTAGGCTGGCGATGGAGGAAATCAATCCCCATGCGTATGAGGCCGAATTTATCGTAGGGCCTAACTCGGCCGGTCTGACAGATGGCATAAGCCTGTACGCACCTACAACGCCGCAAGCTGAGAACCCGGTACAAAATGAACAGATGTAGCTAGAGCTTGGGGGGCATGAGCGTGGGTGGCATAATAGGGGTATGAAAATTGCCATACTGGGCTATAGCCTTGAAGGCCGCTCATCTTATAAGTATTTCGCCGCGCAAGGCGGACATGAGCTGACCATCCGCGACAGAGATCCATCTACAGAGGTGCCGAAGGGCGCGGCCAGCGTGCTAGGCGAGCACTATCTGGACAATCTGGACGGGTTCGACCTGCTGGTAAGAACAGCAGGGCTGCCGCCATCCGCCATACTGGCGGGCAACCCGAGCGTGACCGATAAGATAACTTCTAATCTGAATGAGTTCATGAAGGCTTGTCCCTCCAAAAATGTGATAGGCGTCACAGGAACCAAGGGCAAGGGTACTACCAGCACGCTGATAGCTAAGATGTTGGAAGCCGCGGGCAAGCAGGTGGTGCTGGGTGGTAACATCGGCTTGCCGCCCCTGGAGATGCTTCCAGCTATAGGGGCTGATTCCTGGGTCGTGTTGGAACTATCCAGCTTCCAGCTGATAGACCTGAAAGCGTCGCCCCATATAGGAGCCTGTCTGATGGTGGTACCGGAACACCTTGACTGGCACCCTGATACGGATGAATATTTCAAGGCCAAGTCCAATCTGTTCGCCAGACAATCCAAAGATGATACAGCCATATATTTCGCGGATAATGAGACGTCTGAACAGATAGCCAGCAAGGGTGAAGGCCGCAAGATGCCTTACTATGCCCCGCCGGGCGCCTATGTGCAGGACGGGGCCATACGTATAGGCGGCCAGGACATCTGCAAGACAGATGAACTTAAGCTGTTGGGCAAGCACAACTGGCAGAATGTCTGCGCGGCCATTACGGCCGTGTGGCAGGTCACCCAGGACGTCGATGCGCTGCGCTCGGTACTGACCACTTTCAGCGGCATAGAACACCGTATAGAGCTGGTACGCGAGCTTGACGGCGTACGCTACTACGACGACAGTTACGGCACCGCGCCAGAGACAGCCATGGTAGCCATAGAAGCGTTCGAAAAGGAGCCCGTGATCGTCATACTTGGCGGCCGGCCCAAAGGCATACCTTTCGACGATCTGGCCGGGTTCATCGCCGGCCGGTCCAACGTCAAGCAGGTCATAGCCATAGGCGAGACCGGACCGAAGATCGCGGAACTCCTACGAGCGAAAGGTTTCGACCGTATCACCAAAGGAGCTAGCGATATAGACGGTATAGTGCGGCAGGCCCACGACCTTGCCGAGCCAGGCGACGTGGTGCTGCTTTCCACGGCTAATACGAGCTTCGATATGTTCAAGAATTACAAGCAGCGCGGCGAGATGTTCGCTAAAGCCGTGCGATCACTCTCTTGAGCTGTCCTATTATGGCCTGCTCGGGCTGTAAGACCTGCGCCTTGCCCGCGGCCAGCGACTTGATCTCGTCCTCTATCCAATGGTAATGCGTACAGGCCAGCACGATGACGTCGGCTTGCTCGGCTAACACTTCGTTGACCCGCTCGGCTATTTTCTTTTCATCCACCCGGTTATGCTCTATCATGGCAGGCCAATCGCCGCAGTCCGGCTCCAGCACGGTCTTGTCTGCGGCATATTCCCGTTTCAGGTCAGCGTAACGCTGGCTGGACAGGGTGGTGGGCGTGGCGCATACGGCTATCACGCCGCTCCTGGTAAGCTCGGCCGCCGGTTTCACCATGGGCTCCACGGCCACCAGAGGGACGCTGAAACGTTGGCGGAGCTGGGTGATAAGGGTGGTGGTGACCGTATTGCAGGCCACGACTATGACCTGGCAACCCTCATCGACCAGGGACTGGAATATAGGCACCACGAAGCCTAGGAGCTCTTCGGGTTCGCGCAGGCCGTATGGTACGTGTTCCTTGTCCTGCTTGAGCACGACGTCGGCGTCAGGAAGCGCCTTTTTTATGGCGTTGGCCATGGACAGGCCGCCGACCCCGGAATCAAAGACACCTATCTTGATGTGCTCGGACATGGCTAACCTTTCACCGGCCGGCCTTGTTTTTCGGCCACGCGTTGTGCAGAACGGATGACGTTGTCGAACAGCGCACAAACCGTGAGCGGGCCGACGCCTCCTTTTAGCGGAGTGATGGTCAGATCGTCGCGTTCATAAATATCCGGCGCCAGATCACCCACGGTCTTGCCACCCTCGCTGGCCACGCCGGCGTCCACCACCACGGCGCCCTGCTTTACCATATCGGACCTGATGACGCCGTGCTTGCCGGTAGCGGTCACTATCACGTCCGCCTTCAGGGTTTCAGCTTTCAGGTCCTTCGTATACTTGTCCGCTATGGCCGGATCCACTCCGGAAGCCTTCATCAGGCCCTCCAGCGGCCTGCCGACCAGCCGTCCATGCCCTACCAGCAGGACGTCCTTACCTGCCAGATCCACGTTATAACCGGACAACAGCCACATGATTGCCAGCGGAGTTGCCGGGTCGAACTTGGCGCCCTTGCCCAGGCCGTCCACGTCCTTGCCGGAGTCAACCGAATCCAGAATCTCGTCGGCCTGGCCCATGTCCGCCAGCGGCAACTGCACTATTATGCCGTGTACGCTGTCGTCTTTGTTGAGCTTGTTGATCAACGCGAGCGCTTCCTTCTGGTCTATCTCGTAAAGGTCGACGTCCGCCAGGATGTCGGCGCCATATTGCTTCTTCATACCCAGATAAGCCCTGCTCACGGGATTATCGGTAGTCAGGATTATCGCCAGTTTGGGTATGATACCGCGCGCCTGCCGTAGGGCACGCACCTGCTTGCCCTGCCGCTCCTTTATGTAAGCGGCCAATTCAGCGCCATTCAGAAATTTCACTAGCACATTATAACAGATAGGCCTGGAGGTTTGCTTTTAGCAATCGATGTGCGTACTATTAAGCACATAGGGCAATATAATCGGGGGTAATTATGAAAAATCGCAGTCCGGCAGCAGTCTTCATACTGTCGCTTATAACTTTCGGCATCTATGCCATATATTGGCAGGTCAAGACCAAGGGCGAGCTGACCGCACAGGGCGCCGAGATACCGACGTCATGGCTCCTCATCATCCCCATCGCCAACCTCTACTGGACATATAAGTACGCCGTGGGCGTAGAAAAGGTCTCCGGCGGCAAGGTCTCGGCCGTATTGGTGCTGATACTTATGTTACTGCTGAGCATAGTCGGCATAGCCATCCTGCAGAGCGAGTACAACAAGATGGGTGCGGCGCCCGCCGCAGGTGGTCCTGCTCCTACTCCGCCTAATCCGGCCGGACCTCCATCCGCGCCGCCCGCCGGTCCTACGCCTCCGACAGACCCGGCGCCTCCGGCTACACCCGACGCGCCTTCTACCCCGCCAGTGGTTTAGAGCTTGCCAAAACAGAGGTACTTTGTTAAAGTTTCCCTAGCCGCAGGCTGTGTCAGTCTGCACCCGGGCCAGTAGCTCAGCTGGTTAGAGCACCTGCCTCTTAAGCAGGGTGTCGAGGGTTCGAGTCCCTCCTGGCCCTCCAATCCCAGAAGCGTTAAAGCTCCTTTTTGAAGGGTTTTTTGTTAAGGTTAAGTTGTGAAGCTTGGCGATGAATAAGCAAGCTTGGACAAATGACGACATCAAAGAGAACGGTTTTTGGGAGGACATACGGAAAGCTATATGAATGGGCAGTCAGAAGCAATACGTCAGCCGCTAGTGGACGTTAGTTAGCGTGCCAGATATTCGATTGGTCAAGAGATCGCTCACCAAAGAAGAAGCACGGGACTTCTCCCGTGAGATGAGACTTACGCCTAATATCATCGGCTACAGACCGTCAGAGCTTTCCAGCTTCAAGAATGTCTTGGTAGCTGAAGCCTCCGGTAAGGCGATGGGTATATTGGTCTATTTAGAGGCAGATAAATTCATAGACCTTAAGATACTGCTGGTCAAGGAGTCTGTTCGCGGCATAGGTTATGGAGGCCTGCTTGTAAAGTCTGCGTTGAGGAGTTTGGATAGGACTAAAAAGCCGGCATATGCGGTTACCAGAAATCCTCTTATAATCCGATTGCTCGAAGAAGCAGGTTTTTCCAAAGTCAGCTTCTTGGGGCTTCCGTTGGCATGCCAGGTACATCAGCTCAAAATGATCTTTAGCTTATATAGGATCAAGGAAGCGGCACGAAAATCGTTAGCCTTCCCTCATCAACCTAAGTTCTCTTATTACCTAAGGTCACGATAGCCTGTATACCTAACATCCCGGTCGTGCTTAATAGGAGGGTCCCGCATATAATGTACGGATATGGCAGGAGCGTTGGAAGTACCTAAGTTCGAAGTGGTCGATGTCACGCCCTGGGAAGAACTGGAGGGCATGCTGCGGGAAATCCCGCTATTGGGGCAGCCCGACACCAGGCCCTATGCGGACGCCACCATCAGCTTGGAGCGCTTCCGTTTATCCGAACTGGCATCCACTACCAGGTATATACAGGAGGATCTATTAGCAGCACAGGGCTTGCTGCGCGCATCCTTATTACCTCAGGGCTTCGACCAGCTCGCCTTACAGGAAGATGCCAGCAGGCTCGTGCTGGAAGGCGAGGGTCTAACGGTAAGGCTGGGTCCGCCCGTCGTGGAACGTTATGAACCGAACGGACCGGACAAATATATATTGGACGGCGCGCATAGGGCACAGCTTGCCAGACTGACCGGTCATGAGGCGGGCGAGGAGGATCCAGAGATCACGGCTATATTCGTTCGGGACGGTATAGCTTACGGACCGTATGCAACTCCTAACCCCTGGGAGGAAGTCGGCGTGGTGCGGGAACGTCCAGCAGACAAATCCACCTGGAAAAACTATGTAGACTTCGACAACAGATATCGCCTTTACAGATATTATGACGATGTCTTCGACAGCCAGCCGCGCGGACTGGATGATTCATCCTGATAGTGCCTGATATTGTTATGATTAGGGCATGGCTAAGAGACGTCTGGGCTGGATCCTGGTAGTAGCTGGTGTGTCAGGGCTATTGTTCAGTCTGCTCATACTGAAAAGCCAGTCCGTCACGGCACCCGGTTCCGACATATCCGCCCCGTCATCATCCAAACCGGACAAGAAGTCGGTAGACGACTACCGTGTCGCTCCAGATCTGCCCAAATATATAGGCATACCTGCCATAAACGTGGATCGAGCCCGCATCATCGGTCTGGGTCTAACGAAGAAGGATCAGATCGCAAGCCCTGACAACATTTACGATGCCGGGTGGTACGACTCTAGCGCCAAGCCCGGTCAATCCGGCGCCATGTTCATATACGGCCATGTATCCAGTTGGACGGCTGACGGCGTATTCCATGATTTAAACAGGTTGCGGCCTGGGGATAACGTCTTCATAACCCGCGGCGATGACAAGAAGTTCACTTACCGTGTAGTGTCATCAAAGGTTTATCCTGCAAACAAGGTGGACATGCGCACCGTCTTGGCGCCTATCGCCGCGGGCAAACCCGGCTTGAACCTTATGACATGCACTGGACACGTCATAAAAGGCACCAGCGAGTTCGATGAGCGTCTGGTCGTATTCACTACCTTGGCCAGTAACTGACCGCCCGTTGTGGCTATAAGCTATAATGTGGTTGTGGCCGATGCTGAAGAAGGTCTCGACTCAACCGAAGACCCTAACGCTATTAGCGGGCACGCTAACGTGTCCTTTGCCGAATATGGCGGTGAACCCGTCGTAACAAAAAGCGGAGGCGCCTACCTGGAGCGTGAAGCCGTCATACTCAGAGATATCGATTACGCAGGCGTACCGAAGGTAATCGACGATATACAGGATGAGTCTGGTGACAGGACCTTGATGCTTGAACGGATGCGCGGCACGGCGCTCAGCAAATACATATCGCTGGACCAGCAGTGGAACAGCAGACCTCTTGATGAAGCAGAGGCGATCGCCATCGTAGACGGTCTGGCCCGCTGCTTTGCGGCTGTTATACGGGCGGGCTATTATTACCGCGACCTTAACCTTGAACATGTGCTGGTCGATGCTGAGCAGGTAAGCCTTGTCGATCATGAACGCGACGTACCTGCCGCGACGGGCGTTATAGATACCCTAGGCGGCACATGGGAAACCATGGCTCCCGAGGAATTTGCAAAGGATGGCAGAATGACTGAGGCCAGCAACGTGTACACCCTAGGTGTTGTGCTGACCCAACTGCTCCAAGGCAGGAATCCATTCTTCTTAGCCAACGGTGGCGATACTTCGGAAGAAGACCTCCGTGCATCCGTGAAGGCTTTACATGAAGCGCCGCCGCGCATAGAGGTAGGCGACCCCAGGCTGGACGGCCTTATCAACACGGTCCTGCAGCCCGACCCGCAGATGAGGATACAGACTGTCACTCAGTTCAGGGCGGAGCTTGCCGCCGCGGCACCGACGGATCAGTTGGCCGCATAGGGGCCAGGTTTGTCTTATAGGGCTCTATTTGATACCTTACTAGCATAAGCTAAATGCATATCGGGAGATAAAAATGAAACATATGACAAGGAGTATGCGGGGCGCCGTAGTGGCCGTGTCCAGTTTATTCATATCCTTATCCGTGACCGCGCCGGCCCTTGCGGCTTCCGGCGGCTCCGTGGGGACGTGGCAGACATCTCCTAATTCCCTATTGGCGGCCGCAGGTGGCAGCAGCGCTGTGACCTACAACGGATATGTATACGTCCTAGGCGGCAGTGGACTCAACGGATCTAAGGTCAGTTACGCGAAACTGAATGCCGACGGATCGGTTGGCAGCTGGACAGATTCAGCCAATACCCTGCCGCACGGCGGTGAGTTCGGCACGGCTTCCGTATACGGCGGCTATGTCTACTACATGGGCGGATATAACGGCTCGGACCTGGACTACGTGCAGTACGCCAAGCTGAATTCCGACGGTTCCGTGGGCAGCTGGACTACCTCTGGCAACAACCTGACACAAGCCGAAGAAAACCTTACATCGGTAGCCTACAATGGTTACCTGTATGCTCTCGGGGGTGCCGAGAACAGCGGACCTACATCGTACGATACGGTCTACTATGCAAAACTGAACGGCGATGGGTCCGTGGGCAGCTGGACGACGTCCCCGCACAATCTTCCTCAGGCTATAAGCAGTGGCACAGCTATAACTGCGAACGGCTATGTCTATGTGATGGGCGGATATAACTACAATACTTCTTTCTATCTGGATACGGTCTACTATGCCAAGCTGAGCAGCAATGGGTCCGTGGGCACATGGAGCACCAGCCCCAGCGTCATTCCCAGGACTTCAAGCAGCGCCACTGCCGTGACGGCTAACGGATATGCATACTACATGGGAGGATACGACAACGGCACGGTCCTAGGTGACGTATACAATGCCAAGCTGAGCAGCAATGGGTCCGTGGGCAGCTGGACTACATCGCCTAACTCGCTGCCGACCAGCGCCTCCCAGGCGTCCGCGGTTGCGTACAACAGCTATGTCTACGTCATGGGCGGCTACGATGGCGACACCTATCTGGACGGCGTATTCTACGCGCAGCTGACTCCGGAGCCGTCTCCTGCATCCTCCAGCACTACTAGTTCATCGTCCTCCGATCCGTCCGCTCCTGATACCGGCCATGGAAAGCCTGCAGGATCCGGACAAGCCTATCTGGCTATCGCGGTGGCTGCCGCGGCCTTGGGTGCCGGCTCTGCGCTATTGCGCCGCCAGCAGCAAACCTCACGCTCATGACCGGCTTCACGGTAGAGGTGTTCCAGAACGGTGCGGACAATCCGTATGATATAGCTGCGCTGCATCTTAGGATCAGGCGGTGGCAAAAGGCCGTGGGCCAGAATGACTTCAAGGGACATCTGATGGGCTCCCAGGCCGACTTGAAAAACCTGGAACGATACTACATACAGCCCGGGGGTAATTTTTTCATAGCCAAGGATGGCGCCAGTGACATCATAGGGTTCGTGGGCCTGAAAAACGATGGCGATGGGCAAGGCGCCTTCAAAAGGTTGGCAGTGATACCGGAATGGCAGCGCAAAGGCGTCGGCAAGGCTTTGGTCTCCACGGCCATCGATTGGGCCCGAAATGCCGGCTTCACCAAGCTCAGCCTGCAGACGCACGACAAGGAACATGCTCGATCCCTTTATGTGGGCCTAGGTTTCAAGACCACGGGCTGGGTGGAGGAAAGACAGGATTGGATCATGGAGCTGGATTTAAAAACGACGGCCGTCTGACCACTCTCTGGTAATATTAGCCTATGGGCCTTTTCTATGTGCTCCTGTCCATCGTGGCAGAAAGCGCAGGCAAAACAGTAGACAAACTGAATTTCAGAAAGAATAGGATCTCCGCCCTGCAGGAGATGCTGCTGGTATTCTTAGGCATGTCAATCTCCCTACTGCTGTTCATATTCGTCACGCGGCAGAGCTTCCCTCACTTCACCGCAGCTTCCCTCACCCTGGTATCGATGATCGTGCTCATATCGCTGTTCAGCAATATATTCGACACCTTCAGCCTGAAGGTGACCGATCTATCATTAAGGGAGCCGTTGACCGACTTCATCCCCATAGCGGCAGGCCTGGTCGGTTACCTGCTTTTCCCCGCAGAACGTAAACCGGGCTTATTACTGGCTTTTGCCCTAGGCGCAGTGATCGTGTATTACGGAAGCCACCGGCGCAAGCTCAAAAAAGTGCAGAAAAAGGGCGTGACGCTCATGTTCCTTGTGGTCTGCCTGGAGGCCTTTCTGCCCAGCATATACAAAGAGGCCGTGCTTTACATGTCCCCGTCATATATAGCTTTGTTCCGGGTGCTTTCCATCTTCTTTCTGTCGTTGGTATTCTTCCCCTTGAAAAGCGTCAGACGCATAACGCCCAGTAAGTTCAGATATAGCATGCTGTCGGGTGTCGTATATGCCGTGGGCGCGGTTGCCAGCATATATGCTATCAAGGAGCTTGGCGTGGCGTTGACCATGCTGCTACTGTTGCTAGGCCCGCTGCTGCGCTACTCGGCAGGCTATTTCATACTCAAGGAAAACGTACGCAAGGGTGAATTAGTATCGAGTTTTCTGCTGGCCACGGTCGTCATGGTGCCCATACTGAAATAACCGGGTTATCATGGTCATATGTTCATATTGCACGCCATAAGGACTTCGGCCGCCATGGGCTGGGAGATATTGTGGCCGCTTATATTGGGATTCGCTTTGAGCGGAGCCGTGCAGGCGGTGGTATCGCACAGGCAGATGAGCCGCCTACTGCCCGACGATAGGCCCAGGACCTTGGCGCTGGCCAGCGCGCTCGGCGCCGCTTCTTCATCATGCTCATACGCGGCCGTCGCGCTGGCCCGTTCCCTATTCAGAAAGGGCGCTGATTTCACCGCCGCAATGGCTTTCGAGATCGCCAGCACCAATCTGGTCATAGAATTAGGGGTCATACTGGTGGTGTTGATGGGCTGGGAGTTCACCGCGGCCGAGTTCGTGGGCGGACCGGTCATGATCGTACTATTGGCCCTGCTGTTCCGCCGTTTTCTGACACCGAAGATGATCGCCGCAGCCCGCAAGCAGGCGGAAAAAGGACTGGCTGGTCGTATGGAGGGTCACGCGGCTATGGACGACATGGCCGTAGCCGGAAATAGGAGCGTATTGCGCAAGCTCGCTTCGCCGGAAGGCCGCACTGCCACCAGCCATTTCTTCGTCATGGACTGGGCAAGCATATGGCTGGACATATTGGCTGGGCTGTTGATCGCAGGTGCCTTGGCGGCCTGGGTTCCCCACGGCTGGTGGCAGGTGCTTTTTCTTAGCGATCATCCTACCTGGTCTATTGTCTGGGGTCCTATCATAGGACCGCTCATAGCCGTCATATCATT
>CAZSAN010000028.1:0-5916 GCA_964604985.1 uncultured Candidatus Saccharibacteria bacterium
AGTACTCCTTCACCATAAAATCCCAATCCGAGGTCACCCGCTTCAAGAAACATCTGCACGATCAGCTGCTAAAGGATCACCGGCCCGACCTGAATTACGTGATAGTGGGCGCAGGCCCGACGGGCATAGAGTTGGCAGGAGTCCTGCCAGGTTACCTACGACACATAATGGACAACCATGGGATCAAGCGCCGAGCAGTCCATGTCGATCTGATAGAGGCCATGCCGCGGCTGTTGCCGCGGCTGCCTAAGGACACTGGGCGGCTGGTAGGCCGCCGGCTTCGCAAGTTAGGCATACGTATATATCTAGGCACGGCGGTACAGGCGGCGACGGCCGAGAACCTGACCGTCAACGGCAAGATCATAAAAAGCCACACTGTCGTGTGGACGGCCGGTGTGACCAACCATCCGTTCTTTAAGGACAATGGCTTCGCGCTTATGAACAGGGGCAAAGTAGCGGTGGACGTATACCTGCAGGCCGAACCCGGCATCTTCGTCATCGGCGATAATGCTAACACGCCCTATAGCGGTTTGGCCCAGACTGCGCTGCGCGACGGCGCGTTCGTAGCGATGAACCTGAAGCGCCAGGCCGATGGCAAGAATTTCAAGAGCTACGACGCCAAGGAGCCGGTCACCATCATACCGGCCGGTCCGCGTTGGGCTGCCGTGATATGGGGGAAACTGCGCATCTATGGCTGGCTTGGCTATGCCCTGCGGGAAGCTGCCGATCTGGTAGGCTTCCACGACCTGGAACCATGGAAGAAAGCCATTCCCCAGTGGTACTCCGAATTTACCGAGGAAGATGACTGCGAGGTCTGCGCCACCACGGACGCCTGGATGCACAAGAAGTAAATTACTGCTAAGCGCATTGAAAACAGTACGTAATAGTGCTATAGTATGCTCCTTATGAGTATAGTTGACCGGGGCCGATATAGGGCTGGCGCACCCTTACCCAAAGAAGGCGTGACCCTACCCGACGTCTTTCCGTCGCCCGTGCAAGAGGACGGGGGCAGGGTAGAGCTGCACGACGTCCTGGGAGGCAACGTACCCGTGGTCAAAAAGGGAGGCAAACCCGCGAAGGCCGAGCTGCTCATAGCCTTCGGCAATGGTCAGAACGGCGACTACGTCAGTCCTCACGTAAGCGAGACCGAGCTGGAAAGGCTTAGGTCAAGCACCACTCCTATGCGTCGCACGTTACTAATACCCATAGAAGTAGAGCTGACCAGGGACATAGAGCGATTTACGAACATCATAGACGAGAAAGCCTTAGCGGCCCCCAAGCTCGACGGCAAGACATTCAGCTTTCCCGGCGAGGCCAGCGGCGGAGCCCTTACGGAACAGGTCCAGGCCGAAACCGCACGTTGGTTCATTGGCAACGCCATCATGAAGGGCAGCGACGTGCCCGTGCCCATAGACGGCATATTCTTCCCTACGGGCGGCGAGAACGGCTGGGTACACCTGGGCGAAAATCCCGTCCTCGAACCCAAAACCTCAGAGATTGCTTAGCATAGTTATTAATAATATTTTATAATCAAGAACATGTCAGAACAGGGCTCGACAGCAAGGCTTGCCACCCCAGGTTATTGGGACGGAATAGATATACACGATCCTACACCGTTTGATGTGGAGCGTGTTCCACCTGAGCACCTCTCAGCTCCAGAACAGGCGGGCGCAGGCATTGTACTTGCCAGCTGCCTAGATGAGGTGATGAGCAACGATTATATGGTTTCAGACCTTAAGACCGGTTCGGAATTCAACCCTACTGAGAGCGAGCTAAGCGATGGCACGGTATTCGTCATGGACCTAGAGAGCATCGCCCAATTCAGGTACGGCCGTAAATTCGACAGGGACTGGCAAGAGCCTGCTCCGGACGATCCTGGCTTTCCCGACGACCCACTCATAGAAATAGACGCCGTAGCCATGTGGCGCAGCCAACAGCCGCACATGCCGATGCATGGCCATTTTGGCAGCGTAAGAGCTGCGTTTACTGAAGACAAGATGACCTACGTGCGCGCCCTTGAATGGGGCGTTCTGATTACCAGGTGCAACGAAGATAGGGATAGGCTTGTCGCCACCTGGCCTTTGGCAGCACCGACCGCTACAGGCGCCGGGGTACAGGTACCCACGTCAGGCCCTCGCGAATGTAAATTGTTACGCACCGCTCAGCGCGTGCCGATGAAAATCGGGCAGGCAGTACCGCAGGCTGACCGACATACGCCAAGGTACAGCGTAAGAAGCATGAAGAGGCTCAGAAGTCTTAAGATTTTACGTGCTGCCACCGCCGTATACGAGCCGCAAGAGAGTGAGACCGAAGCTTCGGATGAGCCTGGATTAACTCCAGGCCGCTTATTCGCCCCTGAACCAATCCCATCAACGGCTTAGAGCTGGGCAGCCCATTCCAGGGCGATTTCCTGGAATAAGGGCTTGGACTCCGCATCAAGCGAGTGCCCGGCCTCAGGTATGACTCTGAAGTCGCTGCCGGGGCAGGCTGCGCGGTAAGCGTCGGTCACGCTGGCAGGCACTACCGCATCATTCTCCATTGCCACCAGAGCCACGCTTCCACCAAACGCTTGAAGTGCTTTCAGCGCCGCGTTATCCGGGCTAGGTTCTGCTCCCAGAGCCTGTTCGTCCGTGTATGTGTGACGTGGCCGATGCCTTAGCTCATCCGGATAAAGCGGAGCAGCTCGAAGCAATAATGCCTGCACCCTACGCCTCGTGGCAACCAGCGCGGCCAGATAACCGCCGAAACTCATACCGATCATGCCGATGCGCTGCGGATCCACGCCCTCCTGCGAGCTCAGGAAATCGTAGGCGGCCACCACATCGTATGTATGTTCATTAACGGATAGATCCGCCATGTTGCCGCTGCTCTTACCATGACCGCCCAGATCAAAAGCCAGGCACGTCGCTCCTTCGCGGGCGAGTGGCTTGGCATAATGCCTGAGCGTACTACTGTTAGCGTACGCGCCGTGTATCATCACCACGCCCGCGCCAGTAGGCTCTTCAGAGCCATATACGGTGCCATGCAGGCTGCGATCGCCCGATCGGAACTCTACCTTCTGTTTGGCCATATTAGAGGGCTAGTATTGACTATTTAGAATAATATTGCAAGCACGAGCGATTCAACATAGCGTAGCTATAAAGGAAGTGCCGGAAAGGATGTGAAGAGAGCGAAGACGCTCTAGTCATACGGATCCCTTCCGGCCACAGTCCTCTGTTTCATTGTCGTCATGACCTCCATGGATTGGTGCGTGACACCTTGCGTTCCAAGCGGACCTGCTCGGTAGTCACGTAGCGACCGTGTCGCCGTTTGGCGTATCGGGCAGGCTTGAAGTAAACCCATAGGCCTACCAGGAACGTCAACACGGGCGAAGCGAGCTGCAGATAGAACGAGACGGTTACGAACCAGCCGAAGACCACATCGTGATGACGTATTTCTGCGAGGGCCTCGGTGGACGCGGCGTAGCCGTAGTTGTGTAGCGGCTTGTACAGGAATATCGCTGAGATCGGGATCGCGAATGCGAGCCATACGTAGCGTGCCTGCTGGGTTGGCGTCGGCGCGTTCAGGTCCGAGGCTACGAACCCGGCCAACAGTGCAGAGAGGCAGGCTATGCCGCCAATACCGCCTACGCACAGCAGGAACACCAGATGATCGGGGTACCCATCGTACAACATGCTATCTCTCCTTAGTAGGGGACATATCAATGAGAATATCTGTGGTCAGAGATAAATACGGCAAAGCTTGCCGGGCTTATTTCCAACCACAGATTCCTATGAAACAGAGACTGTTAAGGTGCTTCGGAGATAATAAAACCTCGACGAAACGATATATATTTTACTATAAATTATGCTTTAGGTCAACGTAGAGCGCCTATGCTTAGGTTTGGGGCGTCAGCTGGAGCCGACCCTCCATTACCTCTGTTACGACAGCACCCAGCTCCATGTCATTGGCATCCGCTGCATCTTCCAGACCCATCTCCCTGATCATTGCATGCTGTTCATGCCTCGGCGCTTTGCCGTTCATTGCACGCCCTTCGTCCCGGCTGACCCTGGCCAGTACCACATCCCCCAAGAAACGCCTGGCATAGGCGTCTTCAACGTTTATAAATAGTACCCCTACTATGTCTGGAAACGCAGAAGGCCAGGTGCGCCGCACGGTATCCGCTGACCTCATCGCCAGGTTAAGAGCCTGTATCCGATCGGTAAGTTCGGGGTTGGCCTCCGATAGCCCAGCTGTGGTAGAGCCGAAATCGGCTATAAGATGCAGGGCATCCGGCTCTTCAAGGCTGGCATCATAGAAGCCCCTTAAGGACTCGGTGACTTGGCCCACCACGGCAGGTGACACGGACATAATAATATTATATAACTATTAGGGTAACGGGACAAGAGCCAGATAGTTCTGCTTTATCATCACGATTCATTGGAGTTTACTTATTAGCTAAAAGGTTGTAGAGTTAATTAACTTATGGGCGAACTATGCACCCCCGTACCTGATCAGTTTGAGCGGGAAAGACCAGTACAGCCTAAGCTCGTAGTGGGCGACTACGTCGAAGAGGCTGGCTTCCTGGTACCTCGTAGATTCGCGGGCTTAGAAGAAGCGCAATACGCCGCGGGGCAAGGTACACCGGTATTGGCTCGCAGCGAGCACCCGGACGAGTACAGCGGGCCGAGCGGCCTTGCCAAGACGGTCCCATTGGAGCTTGACGAAGCCTCTGGCGAATTCCAGCCCTACTACTTCCCTGGGGCAAAGCAGCGGGTTCAAGACAAGCTTATACGCTATGCTATTACCGCCGGACTTGATCCCGATGAATACGCCGATGCCGCATCGCTGAGCTATTGGGAAAAGATCCCTGGCACGAATGTGACAGTTGTCGCCGACGACGCAGTAGAAGGGCGCTTCCACATATTTACGGCCAAATATGAAACCAAATCTTGGCCGGTAGCCACGACCGCTGCGATAGCCACCGAGGATGGACAGATTGAACGCAAGCTGAATCACGACAGACACGACCCCAGCATGGAGCCGCGTTACCAAGAAATCATAGACACATATAACGCCATCCGTCACTTGGGGAAGTTCAGTGGTGTCCATTGTCCAATCATGGAATTACAGATCGACAGAGACGGTCACCTATACTTCCTGCAGTATCATCGCTCGCGTGACGAAGCATTCGTCACTGACAGATTGGATGCTGGGGACTTCCGACCTGAAGATGGGTGGACGGCAGCCGATGCTACAAGGGGATCATATATGGGAAGCAGGGCTTTGAACCTTGCCTTACGTTACCCAAACTTCCGGTACGATAGATCCCGTGTCAAAGGCATGGAGCTGCCCGAAGATGGTTCCACCACAGGTAACTGCGAGTATCAGAACGTTGATGAGTATCTGGGCCGCCGACGTATCGCTCACGTTCTGGAAACAACTTTTGACAGACAATACGAAAGTATAGTCGATGGGCACGGACCGAGAAGCCAGATGTTCAAGCCGCAGGTATCCGTTCTGTTGGGCGAAGACTACGATTTATGCGAACGCTTAGGCGAGGAACTGCACGCAGAGGGGTATAGTAAGGCCGAGGCGGGCTACATCGTCCGGGTTAAGACGGACGTAGCATCAGATGGACGAACCGCCTACGTCCGGCATCACGCCGATGACCTGATATACGTCAGACCCGAAGCTGCATAATGGCGCACGGGTTATCAGATTATAAAAGAGGTGTCGTTTTCGATATTAGTATCTAAAGCCGTGCGGCAGGGTTTGCTACTATGGAACGTATGAAGAAAATTGGGATCGTCGGCTTAGGGATAATGGGGCACGGCATGGCCGACAACTTCCTGAAGAACGGCTACGAGCTGTACGTCTGGAACCGCCACGCCGACAAGGCCAGCGACCTAGAAGGCGCCAAAATCTGCAAAACCC
>CAZSAN010000029.1:0-3548 GCA_964604985.1 uncultured Candidatus Saccharibacteria bacterium
ACCTGGCGGCATACAACCACGGATGTCATCGTTCTTCTTCCTGGCAGCCATGGCCCAGTTGCTGGAGCCTCTAGGTTTGATCCCCAAGGGTAAGACGGCGGAGCTGAAGGAGGCGGGCGATTGGCTGAGGGACCAGATAGGTACATGGGGGCCGCAGACGCCTGCCGCCGATAATGCTGCCAAGGCCTTGGCTCAGGAGCTCATGGGTAAGTCGGTCGTCGCTTACAGCGGACCCAAGATGTTCCCGGCTGCCAACAAGTTCAAGATCTGTTTGAACGAGAACGCCAAGAACATCGCTTGGGTCAACCAGTATCCGGAGTTCAACCACAACGAGTTTATAGGCTGGTCCAGCCATCCGGTCGATAAACCCTACGCCGTGGTCGAGGTACGTTCCGATCTGGAGCACGAAAGGGTGCAGAAGCGCTTTGTCGTGTCCGAACGGCTGCTTTCCGGCAAGCGTCCGGCGCCGCACGTGATCAAGCCGGAGGGCAAGACGCACCTACAACAATTGCTCTGGACCTCTAATTTCTGCGACTTCGTAAGCGTATACGTGGCATTGCTCAACGGCCTGAATCCTACACCTGTGGACCTGGTCGAGAAGCTGAAGGTCGAACTCGCCAAGTAAGGATAGGCTACAGGGTCCTGCTTGCTATACTTAGGACGTGGGACAGAAGTGGCGGTCACCCCGTGGCCAATATGTAATATCGCTTGTCATAGCCTCACTAGTGAGCGTGGGTTTATTCGGTTATGGGGCCTGGCAGCACCACAACATGGCGGCCTCTTATCTTTTATGGAATCTTCTTCTGGCCTGGTTGCCGCTGTTGCTGGCTTTGAGACTTATGGTCGTACTAAGGCACAAGGCATGGTCGGGCTGGGAGGCTTTGGCCACGACTTTCCTGTGGCTGGTGTTCCTGCCCAATAGCTTTTATCTGATAAGCGACCTGATACACCTGCAGGATGTCGAACCGGCCAATGTGCTTTATGACTCCGTGATGTTCACGTCCTTCGTCATTACCGGCGTCGTGTTGGGCTTCAGCAGCCTATATTTGATGCACCTGCAGCTGCGGCGAAGGCTGGCCGATTGGCAGGCCGCCGCGTATGTGTGCGTGACACTGTTATTCTGCAGCATCGCGATATACATGGGGCGTGACCTGCGATGGAACACCTGGGACATCTTGACCAACCCGGCCGGCTTGCTGTTCGATATTTCGGATCGCCTATGGCGGCCTGCCGCCTATCCGCACATGCTGCTGGTAATCGCCGCCTTCTTCGTGTTGCTCTCCAGCCTGTATAATCTGGTTTGGCAGGCCACTCGGTTATTCGTGCGGCAGGAGGCAAGATCATGAAGCACATACTATCCATAACTGACCTCACGGCCGACGAGATAAAAGCCATAGTTGGATCCGCGGTCGAGCTTAAGGCCGGATTACGCGAGGGTCGCCCACAGACACCTTTGCGTGACAAGAGCATGGCCATGATCTTCGACAAATCCAGCCTTAGGACCAGATTGTCGTTTGAAGTAGGCATGACCCAACTGGGCGGCCATGCCGTCTATCTGGCGCCCGATGATATCAGGCTGGGTGTGCGTGAGACCGTCCACGACAGCGCCTTGGTTATCAGCAGCATGGCCGATGTCATAGTTGCCCGCGTGTCGAGCCACGAGGACATACAGGAACTGGCAGAATACTCAGGCGTACCGGTCGTCAATGCCATGACAGACCTGGAGCACCCCTGTCAGATACTGGCAGACCTACAGACTATGTACGAGGAGTTTGGTACCTTGGAGGGCCTCAAGATAGCCTATATAGGCGACGCGAATAACAATGTTAGCAACTCCTTGATACTGGCAGCCGGTCTACTAGGCTGGGAAATACGCGTCGCGGCGCCGCGCGGATATGAAGTGAGCGCGGATATCGGCCGCAGAACCGAAGGTCTGCTGAAATTTGATGAACCTGGATCCGCCGTAAAAGACGCCGACGTAGTGGTGACCGACACCTGGGTCAGCATGGGCAAGGAGTCTGAAAAGGCCGGCCGCCTCAAGGACCTGGCGCCTTTTCAGGTTGATAGGAAACTCATGGATCTGGCCTCCAGAAGGGCTATATTCTTACACTGCCTGCCAGCTTATCGGGGCAAGGAGGTAACTGCCGAAGTGATCGATGGCCCGCGTTCCAGAGTTTTCCAAGAGGCCGAGAACCGCCTGCACGCCCAGAAAGCCCTATTGCTTCATATACTTACTTAGGTCGTGAGTCTTTCTGCAGGCGACGTATAACGGTTCTTTTGCGCCTGAACTCATGAACGGCTTCCACGATGGCTTGGCTGGCGGCCACACTAGTCACTACGGGAACATGGTTGCTCAGGGCGGCGATACGCATCAGATAACCGTCGGATTGAGCCTGACTGCCGCTGGGGACATTGATTAACAGCTCCACATCGTGATCGTTGATGAAGTCCACGGTATTATTCCTGGAGTTTTCACTGACCTTGGAGATGGTCCTGGCGACCTTGATACCCCGGTCTTCCAGGAAGGCGGCCGTACCCTTGGTGGCCACCAGGTCGTAGCCGAGTTTATGGATTTGCCGGGCTACTGGCAGCATGGCATCCTTGGCCGCATCCGCCAACGTTACCACGACATTACCCCTCCCTGATAACCCTAATCCGCTGGCAGTCTCTGCCTTGGCGAAGGCTTCTGCGAAATCCTTGCCGCGCCCCATGACTTCGCCGGTACTTTTCATCTCCGGGCCCAGCACTGTATCGACATTGCTGAAACGGCTGAAAGCGAAGACCGACTCCTTGACGGACACGATACCCTTAAGGTGGTCCGCGGGCTTTATCAGGCGCTGACCGTCGATACTGAAGCCATATGCCCGGGCCAGATCCTTGATTCGTTCGCCGAGCATGATGCGGGTAGCTACGCGGGCTATCGGTACGCCGATGGCTTTGGCTACGAAAGGAACGGTACGGCTGGCTCGGGGGTTAGCTTCGATCACGTAGACCTCGCCATCTTTGATTACGAACTGGATATTGATCAACCCTATCACGTCCAGCTCCTCCGCGATGGCAGCGGCATGACTGATAAGGGTGCTTATGGTCTGCGGCCTGATATTCTGCGTAGGCAGCACGCAGGCGCTGTCGCCGCTATGGACGCCGGCGCGCTCCACGTGCTCCATGATGCCGGCCACGGCCACGTCGCCGCTGCCATCGCGGAGGGCGTCCAGGTCGATCTCGATTGAGTCATCCATGAACTGATCAAGCAGAACGGGCCGGTCGGCGCTTAAGCCCCCTTCTTTGGACAGCCCGCTGGCCAGCTCTTTGAAGGCGTCTTCCAGCTCCTCGTCGCTACGCACGATACGCATGGCCCGTCCGCCAAGCACATAGCTGGGCCGGATAAGTAACGGATATCCGATTTTCCCGGCTATTTCCATGGCTTTGCCTAATGTCGTGGCAGTATCGCCCTCTGGTTGAGGTATGGACAGCCTCCTGCATAAATGGTTCCATGCGTCCCGGTCTTCGGCGCGGTCTATGCTATCCGGCGGAGTGCCTAGAATGAG
>CAZSAN010000030.1:0-2503 GCA_964604985.1 uncultured Candidatus Saccharibacteria bacterium
AGGCAGCACCCGGACTGTCTCCGTAGGCTACATATCAGCGGATGTGAGCCTAGCGCCTAACCCGCTGTTCCATAAGAGCGATAATGTACCGGGGTTCCTGGCCCAGGCTGCTAGCAGCGTAGCCAACAGGAAGGTGAGTGCCGTCAGGGTGTATCTGAGCGTGACAGTGGTCGGCGCCACCCTGCTTATAACCGGTATGATGCTCTACGGCGGCATACGCGGCGGCATGGTGGCTATAGGGCGTAATCCCTTGTCCAAGCAGGCCGTGGCCCGCGGTCTGGCCCAGGCCGTGATGCTCGGCCTGGTGGTCTTCATACTCGGTATGCTGGCGGGCTACGCCATACTCATATGAGTAACGGTCGTCAGTCCAGAACGAAGTAATCGAAGCCGAAGGAGCTGCCGGATGGAGGCGTGGTGGAGTCGCAGATGCTGAAGCTGGCGGGCGTACGGTTCACGTAGTAGTCCAGGCTGCCGGCTGCCGAGCCTATCGGTGTTATAAGAACGTGCGGCGTCGCGTTGAAATGGCTGGTGAAGTTTATGGTCACGAAGCAGCCGGCAGCTGGCCCGCTGCCGGTGTTGATTCTGATTGAACCGGCCGTGTCGGAGCCGCTGACGCTGGATGAGCCGCCGCTGCCTAGCGCCGAGCCGCCGCTGCGCCCGGGTTGGCTGCCACCTATGGTTATGTGATGCGTCAGTACCAGGTCGCCGTTGAGCTGAAGACTACCCGTGGTTATCTGCGGCGCGGACACGGCCCCATGAAAGGTGCCGCCGCCGCCGACCTGCAGGCTCTTGGATACGGTAGCCGTACCCTGTATGGCCGTATTGCCGGTCACGGCCAGGTCCTTGCTAACGTTGGTCTGCCCTAACTGGCTGGTGCCTGAGACGTCCAGGCTGGATAGGGCGGTCGTACCGCCGACCTTCAGGTTGCCGGCCACCTCCAGCCCCTCCTTTACGAGGACCTGGCCGGCGAAGATAGCGCTGGCCTTCACGTTCAGAACGGTATTCTTGCTGCCCACGCTCACATCGCTGTTAGCTAGCTGCTCAAGGGTGCTTTGGCTTAGGCCCTGGGTCTTGATCTGGTCGGTGGTAGGCTTCTGGTTCTGCCTGTAGGAAATCAGTATGATCATGCCTGCCAGCAGGACGATGAATATGAACATCAGCAGGTATATGTTGACGCGTCTGAACAGCCTCTTCAGGAACCCAGACTTCTTGGGCGGGTCCTTGGACGGCTCTGACTGACCGGTTGACTGGGCAACTGACGGAGCCGTGTTCTGGCCGCCGCCCGCCGCAGTTTCGGCTTCCGGTTGGCTGACCTCCGGCCCGCTGCCGCCACCTTCCAGCGATTCGCCCTGGGCGCCATCAGCTCCAGTTTCTAACGGAGCCTGATCAGTCCCAGGCTCGTCAGTCGCAGTTGTCTCAGGCGTGTCGTTTGTGTCTGCCATTTTTTGTCCAAAACCCCTTAAGCTTCAAAGCTTATGATACTACAAATGGCCTACCATTGTTATAATGGTAATGTCATGAGCGTGAAACAAACAATGAAAGAGGTGGCGGCAATCGTTGCGCTGTTGATGATGATGCCGGCCGTGGCGTCGGCGGCCCAGTCCTCATCGTCCAACTATCAGGTAAACGAGGTGTTCTTCGGTGCCGGCGGCGCATTGCACGTATGTTCTTCTAACTACTGCGCCAAGGAGTCCGCAGGCGAGACCGGTGTAGGCAGTACCTCCAGCTCCAACTACAAGGCCCATGGCGGTTTCAACACGGACCGCATGCCTTTCCTGCAGTTCGTCGTCAACGGCACAAATACGGACATAGGCGTGCTCAGTACCAGCAGTACTGCCACCACCACCGGCACTTTCTCGGTCAAGAACTATCTGTCCAGCGGTTACCAGGTGGTCACGGTCTCTAATCCGCCCCAATATAACACCTATACCATGCACAATCTGACATCGCCCAGCGCGTCAGTGCCGGGTACCGAACAGTTCGGCATCAATCTGGTGCATAACACCAGCCCTACATCCTTTGGCGCCAATCCGGCGCAAGTTCCTAGCAGCGCCTTCAGCTTCGGCCAGGCAGCATCAGGCTATAACACCGCCAACCAGTATAAATACGTGCCGGGCGACACCATAGCCTACTCAAACAGCAGCTCGGGCGAGACGGACTACACCATCTCTTATATATATAACATCAGCAACATCACGCCTGGCGGCACCTATGACTTCAAGGACATCCTAGTTGCCACCGCCACTTTCTAAAACTGTGGAAAACTTAGCATAAATGGTTTGTTCGGCCGGTTGCGACGTGCTATCGTAAGGGTGAGCAGTTTGAAAAAATAGAGGGAAAGCGAAAAGCAGTGAGTAAGGTAGAGACTTTACGGACAACATTAGGACGCGTAGCAGGCGTAATATTCGTGATGTCATTCATAGCCGTACTGGTCGGCGGCGTACTGCCTGGGACGGTTGATGCAGCCGGCCAGGTGACTACCCGGAGTATCACCATGAGCAGC
>CAZSAN010000031.1:0-2495 GCA_964604985.1 uncultured Candidatus Saccharibacteria bacterium
AAGGGGAGCAGGCTGCGCAACCGCTCGTCGTGCAAGCTTGCTCTGAGCGAGCCGAGCCGTTCCGGCCCGGATGCACGCACCTTGGACATAGCCGACTTATCGCTATCGGCTATGAAGTTGTCGTACAGGCGGGCGTCCACAGTCAGCTCATCGTCTACCAAGGATGTCTGGCTGGCCGCCTCACGCTTGGCATCAAGGCGGCCGACGGCTTGGACGACTTTGTCGGCGAAGGCCTTTCGACCCTTGCGGAGCTTGGCCAGGTTGCCCGCGGCCGTATCCAGGGTGAGGCCGATCCGCTCCTGGACTGTCGCTTCCTTGATGACGCCGAGAGGCGCCACGGCCGGACAACGGTTATATTTGATGGTCTTCACCGGCAGGCGTGGCGGAGCTTCAGGATCGTCAGTGAACTGCCATCTTTTTACGAGCTCGTCCACATCCAGATCCATGAAGGGCTCCGGATCATGGCGCAGATCGTAGACCAGCGCTGAACCAGCGCCTGGCTGAGGATGATCCGTGAGCATGGTGGCAACCGAGGTGTGGAGATACTGGCTCGGATAACGGCCTGTGGTATATACGAAGGGCTCGCCCTTCGCGACCAACGCCTCGACCTTTTTCTTGCTCCTGGTATCAAGCAGATATCGGAACAGGTCCGGCTGTTTCTGCCGGATGAGCCGGGCTACAGCTATGGTGGCCCGTACATCGCTGAGCGCGTCATGCGCCTGGCTGTGGTCAAGCTTGTTTACGGAAGTCAACAGCTCCAGGCGGTTCGCAGGTTTGCCGTCCGGGGCGAAAGGCCATTGTATGCCATCCGGCCTGAGAGCCCGCGTCATACGCACGGCGTCCAGCAGATCCCAACGTGAACGTCCGTCCTTCCATTGCCACTCGTACGGATCGTAGAAGTTGCGATACATCAGGAAGCGCATGAACTCATCATCGAACCGTACGCTGTTGAAGCCGGTGAATATTGTACCGGACGTCGCTACCTCCTTATCGAATATCTTCAGGAATTCGGCTTCAGTAATACCTTCGGCCAATGTCCGCTGGGGAGTTATGCCGGTGACCAATACCGCATCGGGGCTAGGCAGTACGTCAGCGGTTAGCTTTATAAGTATATTGACGGGGTCGCCTATAGGCTTCAGGCCCATGTCGGTCCGCTGGCCGGCGAATTGCATTATACGGCTGGAGCGCGGACTGAATCCGGAAGTCTCGAGGTCATAGAAAAAGAAGCTGTCTGACATAGGTATTCCTAAGTTTAGCACCCAGCGCTTGGCCGGCCTTGGCATTTAACATAAGTTTCAGTAAGGGAAGTTGGCATCCTTTGATGGACCGACTTGCACGGTCTGACCAGCTTCGACGCCTTGGCGCACAAGTTCGTGCATGACGCCTGCCCGCTTCATGATATGGCGCAGACGCTGTATGCCTTCTTCGTTGGAAAAATCCGTACGCCGCGCGAAGTGTTCTATCCGCGGCCCCGTGACTATGAACCTGGAGCCGGATTTTTCGACCTTCCATCTGTCAGATCCCGCCTCCAACGTTATTACCGGCACCCCGTCCTTATCTGCCGGCGATTTTACAGCCTGCTTGGCGGCCTTGGCCCTGGAAGCGGCGACCGCGTCCTTGACTGCGTACAGAAGCTGCTCCAAGCCTTGGCCCGAATGGGAAGATATCGCAAGGACCGGCGTAGCCTTGCCGGCGGCCTTGCCGACCTGCGCCACCAGATCGTCGATGATCTCACCGTCCAGGCCTTCTACCTTGGTAAGCGCCACTATTTCGGGTCGCCGGTTAAGATCAGGGCTATAGGCCTTGAGCTCTGACCGTATGGTCTTATATGCGCCGGCGGCATCCTCCGTATAGGCGTCTATCAAATGCAGTATGACCGCGGTCCTTTCTACATGGCGCAAGAAATCATAGCCCAGGCCTTTGCCAGAGCTGGCTCCCTCTATAAGGCCCGGTATGTCGGCGAATAGCACGCTGTTGTCCTTATCCACGTCCGCTACGCCCAGGTTCGGCGTAAGGGTAGTGAAGGGGTAATCAGCCACCTCCGGGTGCGCGTTACTTATCCTGCTGAGCAAAGTCGATTTTCCGGCGTTGGGCAGACCGACCAGGCCTACATCTGCTATCATCTTCAGTTCCAACGTAAGTTCCAGCTCATCGCCAGGCTCACCCTTCTCGGCGAACTTAGGTGTCTGCCGGCGCGAGGAAGTGAAGTGCGCATTGCCGAAGCCGCCGCTACCGCCGTGGACTACGACCACCTTCTGGCCGTCTTCCACCAGATCAGCCACCACGCTTCCGGTAGCCACCGACGTGGCCACGGTGCCTACGGGCACGGCCACTAGCAGATCCTTGCCGCTGCGGCCATGCTTATTTGACTTGCCGCCTGGATGGCCGGACTCGGCCCTTAGCTCCTTCTGATATCTGAAAGCTGCCAGCGTATTCTGGTTGCGGCTAGCCAATAGTACGACGTCGCCGCCGTCGCCGCCGTCGCCGCCGTCGGG
>CAZSAN010000032.1:0-2328 GCA_964604985.1 uncultured Candidatus Saccharibacteria bacterium
ATGGGTAAACTTAAAGTAATGAGCAAATACTATGTCTGTACATCTATTCCCTACGTGAACGGAGAGCCCCATCTGGGTCATGCCATGGAGTTCGTCATGGGCGATGTGCTTGCCAGGCGTGCCCGCCAACGGGGCGATGACGTGATATTCAGTATCGGTACCGATGAGCACGGAGGCAAGATAGCTGAAAAGGCGGCTGAAATGAAAATGGACCCCAAGGCCCTGGCCGATCAGATGAGCGCGCAGTTCAGCGACTTGGCCACCAGCCTTAATGTCAGCAATGATCGCTTCATCCGTACTACCGATGCCGGCCACGAAGAGCGTGCGGAGCTCATATGGAAAGCCTTGAAGAAGGACATATATAAGGGCAAGTACGAGGGTTGGTATTGCACCGGCGACGAAGCTTTCTTCACTGAGGCAGAGGTCAAGGCCAACAACGGCATATGCCCGAATCATAACCGTCCATACGAAAAACTGGAGGAAGAAAACTACTTCTTCAAGCTAAGCAGCTATTCCGACAAGGTCCTTAAGGCTATAAAGGGCGACGAACTCCGTATAATTCCTACGACCAAGCGCAACGAGATCAGCAATCTCATCGAAGAAGGCCTGGATGACATAAGCATATCGCGCCCGTCGGATAAGATAGCCTGGGGCATACCGGTGCCTGGCGACGAATCACAGGTCATGTACGTATGGTTCGAGGCGTTGATGAATTACATAACAGTGCTGGGTTATCCTGAGAATGATGACTTCAAAGGCTTCTGGCCGGCCCAGGTCCAGGTAATCGGCAAGGATATACTAAGGTTTCACGCAGCCATATGGCCGGCCATGCTCATGGGGCTGGGTCTGGACCTACCAAGGATTCTTTACGTACACAGTTTCATCAACATAGACGGCAAGAAGATGAGCAAAAGCCTGGGCAACTATGTGTCCCCCCACGAAGTCATAGGCAAGTACGGTGCCGATGCTTTCCGCTACTACTTCCTACGCCATATACCAAGCTACAATGATGGCGACTTCAGCTGGGATACGTTCGACGCCACCTATAACAACGAGCTGGCTAATGAGCTTGGCAATGCGGTCCAGCGCACAGCCTCCATGATAGACCGTTACGCGGAAGGCACCGTAGGAGATATACCGGAAGCGCAGCATGATGTAGCCCGCTACCAGGAAGCTTTGGATGACTGCCGGTTCGATCGGGCGCTTGATGAAGTGTGGGAGCTGGTCCGCGGCCTGAACCAGTACATCGAGCAGGAAAAGCCCTGGGTGCTGGCTAAGGAGGGCGACCCTGCGCACCTGAAAGAAGTGCTGGCCTACCAAGCCAGTTCACTTTTGAATATAGCCTCGCTGCTTGAACCTTTCATGCCCGATACAGCCTCCCGTATAAAGGCCGTCTTTGGCGCGGACGAGATAAAGCCCATGGACCGCACCCTGTTCCCCAAGCAGGAGCCGGCAGCTGACAAATGAGTTCGCGCCAGCCGCTGACGGACACCCATTGCCACATCCAGTCCGCGGGCATTGATGCTGGCGGCGAACGCATCACACGGGAGATGTGGGCCAAGCACGCCGGGCTTACGGCTGGCGACTTGGCAGATTCGGCGGTCGGCGCCGGCGTGACGCGCATGATATGTGTCGGCTGCGACCTTGACGATAGCCGGTTGGCCATCGATTTTGCCCGTGGACGTAAGGATTGCTGGGCCTCCATAGGTATACATCCGCATGAGGCCAAGGATTACCAGGGTGGTCGTAAGGTGCCTCAGTTCGCGGCATTGGCTTCTGAACCCAAGGTAGTGGCCGTCGGTGAATGTGGACTGGATTATCATTACGCTCATTCGCCCAAAGCCGACCAGATAAACGTGCTGGAGTTCCAGATAGAATTGGCCTTGGAGGCAGAGCTTCCTATGATATTCCATGTGCGCGAGGCATTTGATGATTTTTGGCCGGTCTTTGACTCCTACGGTGGTAGCATACGCGGTGTGCTCCATAGTTTTACGGACGATGCCGGCAACCTGGCCAGAGCTTTGGAGCGCGGCCTGCATATAGGCGTCAACGGTATCGCGACCTTTACCAAGAGTGCGGCGCAGCTGGATGTATATAAGTCCATTCCGCTGGCGAGTCTGCTAGTAGAAACGGATGCGCCGTTCTTGACGCCAGCTCCTTATCGTGGTAATATAAATAAACCTGAACGACTTGTGGAAGTGGCTGATTTCCTGGCAGATTTACGCGGTGAAGACCGTGATGAACTGGCCAAGGCCACTACGGCCAATGCCCGCAAGCTGTTCGGTATCTGAAGCAAACGAATATGACTATCGATAATATGCCAGACCG
>CAZSAN010000033.1:0-1778 GCA_964604985.1 uncultured Candidatus Saccharibacteria bacterium
CGTATGCCAACAGCTGGAACATAGACAGCGCACCGTCGTTCGTTCTGCACGCCACCGGCAACATATACATAGACCCGGGCGTTACGCAGCTGGACGGCATGTACATCAGTAACAAGACGATATACACCTGCGACAATAACAACTTCTCGCCGATGCCCGCCTCTAGCATGTATAACGGTTGCAATAACCAGCTGGTGTTCAACGGGCAAGTGGTGGCCAACAAGATCAACCCCATGCGCACATTCGGCTCACTTAGGGACGAGCAACCCATAGCTGGTCGCGCGGCGGGATCGCAGATCGGTTTCGTCTGGAGTTCGGCAGGCCCTGTGCCCGGCATGCGCTGCACATATATAAACGAACCTTCGGATCCGTATACCTGGGCCGACAACTACCTGTGTGTACCTAACACTTCGACCGTGCAGGTGGCCTGGACGCACTACAATAATTCGCCTTATCCTACTCCGGCTAGTGCGCCGGGCGGCGACGTAGGCATGGTCAATCAAAGCTATTGGACGAACCAAGGCTGGACCTGCAACAAGTGGGACGTGCCGGAAGCTTATGATCACACATGGTACGATAACGCGCTATGTACTAGCCAGGACGTGGGCCTGAGCTTCAGGTCTACGCCGGATGCTAGCAAGTACTGCGGTACCAAGATAGTAGAGACGGCGGATCCTCAAGGCCAGTGGAGTTCCGGCTACTACCTGTGCGAGAACAAGGCGGACCCGGGTGTGGTAGGGGGCGTACCGGCTACCCCGGCCTGCAGCAATAAGGGCAGCCAGTTGTTGACCAACACGTGTGCCGCCGAGATATTCAACTTCAGTCCTGAACTTTACCTGACAACTCCTGTGATCAAGCTGCCTAATAACGGTGCCGTACAGTATGATTCCGTGACGAGCCTTCCGCCTGTCTTATAGGATTGCTGCTGATAATGCTTATGGTATAATGCGACTGATGAAAACAGAAAAGGGCGGGCTATGAGTTTACTCCTGGGGACAGCTTCTGACTTCTTCGGTCTCGACATAGGTACTACCGCCATACGTCTGGTCCAGCTTCATGGCGCCGGAGGCGCGCAGAAAGCCTTGCTGAAGTATGCTTACGTGCCGCTGGATTCTCCAATATCGCAGAGCGATTCCAAGGCCGATCAACAGAAACTTGCTCAGGCTATAGCCCAGCTGGTGTCGCAGGCTCATGTGACTACCAAGAACGTAGCTGTGGGCGTGCCTTCGAGCCGGGTATTCACCACGGTGGCAGACGTAGATCGTCTGCCAGCCAGTGAGCTTGCCAAATCCATACCGCTCCAGGCCGACTCCTTGATACCTACGCCTCTTAACGAGTCCAAGATAGACTGGGCCTTGCTGGGTGATTCGCCTTCGGACAAGACAAAGCAGGAAATACTTCTCACCAGCGTCCCCAATAAATTCGTTGAGGATCGTCTGGACGTTCTGGAATCCATAGGCTTGAACGTCATAGCGTTCGAGCCCGATAATCTGGCCATGGCCCGCGCCCTTGCAGCCCCGGAAGCCGGTACCCAGCTACTGTTGGACACCGGACGGCAGTCCACCGACCTGGTGGTAGTGATGGACGGTTCGCCGCATCTGACCCGCAGCATTCCTACGGGCGTCGAAGCCATAGTGCGCGCGGCGGATCAGAACCTGAGCGTTGATGCCAAGCAAGCGGAACAGTTCGTATTCAAGTTCGGGCTTAGCAAGGACAAGCTTGAGGGCCAGGTCTTTCAGGCCATTAGCGGCACCGTGGACCTGCTTACGACGGAGATC
>CAZSAN010000034.1:0-2840 GCA_964604985.1 uncultured Candidatus Saccharibacteria bacterium
CTCGGCCTCGGCCTGGTTGCTAGAGCCATTTTTATTTACTGCAGTAATTTTGTTTTATAGGACTTATCTTATTGTATCACGTTAGATGTGATTGTGGACCACAGCTTACGCTTATGCTTTATACTGTTAGCATATGAGCGATAACGCCCGATTCGACGAAGAGCAGGCTACCCAGCGGCGCGCCCGCGTACTTGGCCTGGATTACTTCGATACATCGCCTGCGAACCAGCCCGACAAACCGCTTTACAAGGGTGTACTGACGATCCCCGAGCTTTACAAGATGAGGGTGATACCCATCACTGTCGACAGGAGCAACATCCTATTCGGCATAACCACAACGACGTCGCAGCAGACCATAGCCGATCTACAGAAACGCTTCCTGGATCAGCGGCTGTCGTTCGCTATCATATCCGATGCCGGCTTCCGTGAATATATGCATCTGTACGATCCTCCCAAGCAGGTCATCTACCAGGACGTGGACGTCAACCAGCTGGACAGCGACACCAAAGAGAGCCAGATATCAGCCATGCTCGAGCAGGTCCATGCCGATGACATGCTGGCGTATCTGGTGTCGCAGGCGCATCGTCTGAACGCTTCGGATATACACTTGGAGACCCAGCCGGACACAGTGCGTATACGTTTCCGCATAGATGGCGTGCTTCATCCGATAGCCGTTCTGCAGCAGGAGAAATATAGGGTTCTCATATCCGCCATCGCTAGCGCGGGCAACGTATCCACCTCGTCCGACGAAGCGCAGCAGGGGCATATAGCCCAGCGCGTCAAGATGGCGGATGGTAACGAGGTGGATGTAAATGTCCGCCTGGAAACGGTACCTACGATCAACGGCATGGACGTGGTGATGCGCCTGTTCAATATGGATGCCGACATGTATAAGCTGGACAGGCTCGGACTGTCCCAAGGCGAGCGAGCGGTGGTGGACTCCATCATAGCCAAGCCGAGCGGCCTGGTCATGATAGTGGGCCCTACGGGTTCCGGTAAGACCACCACGCTCTACTCCATGCTCAACTCCCTTAACAGTGAAGAGCGCAAGATCATAACCATAGAGGACCCCGTAGAATATCAGTTCCCTGGGATCACGCAGATAACGGTACGCTCATCGGAAGGCGGCAATGATGATACCTTCGCCGACAAATTACGCGCGGTATTGCGTCTGGACCCTGACATCGTCATGATAGGCGAGATCCGTGACATGGACACGGCCCGCACAGCCTTGCAGGCGGCGCTTACAGGACATCTGGTGCTCGCGACCTTCCACGCCAGCTCATCCGCTGCCGCTCTGACGCGCATAGCCGACATAATAGGCCAGAACCCCCTATTCATATCGGCAGTACGTCTGGTGATGGCGCAAAGGCTTGTACGGCGCCTGGATGACAACACCAAACAGGAATACCAGCCATCCGAAGCCGAGCTAAAAAAGATAAGCCAGGTGCTGGACAGCTTGCCCGAAGGAGTGGAGCGGCCTAACACCCAAGAACTGAAGCTCTACAAACCGGGTAGCTCACCCGAGAACCCCTTCGGCTATACGGGCCAGCTGGCCATACGCGAACAGTTTACCATGAGCGAGGCGCTCACCCGGCTACTTACCAGCACGGACGTCAAGGTCACCACTGAAAGCATAGAACAGGCCGCGGCGAAGTCCGGTATGCTTACCATGCTGCAGGATGGTATGTTGAAGGTGGTACGCGGTGAAACCACGCTTGACGAGCTCTACCGCGTGGTGGGCTAGGCCCTTGCCTATATAAGGCCAATCGTGTACAATCTACCGGATATGTCAGGTGTAATCGACAAAATCAACGCTCGTTATAAAAAGAAAGCCGTCGTCGACGTACGCAGCGGCGATACCGTCCGCGTGCATCAGAAAATACGCGAAGGCAGCAAGGAGCGTATCCAGATATTCCAGGGTCTCGTTATCCGCACCGACAACAAGAACAGCCACACCAGCCGCATAACCGTCCGCCGCATAGCCAGCGGCGTGGGCGTAGAGAAAAGCTTCCTGTTGCATAGTCCGCTGGTCGTACAGGTAGAGGTCACTAAGCGCTCCAAGGTCCGTCGCAACTATCTTAGCTATATGCGTGAGCGGACCGGCAAGGCCGCACGTCTGTCCAGCGTGGACTTCGACCGCGAATCGGTTAATGCCGTCCATGACGAAGCCGCAGAGGCCGAAGAGGCCAAGCTGAAAGAAGAGAAAGCCAAGGAAGCCGCTGCTAAGGCCGAGGAAAAGGCTAAGGAAGAAGCGGAGAACGAAGCTAAGGTAGCCGCCGCCATGGCCGCCCACGGCCAATCGGAGGATGCCGATGATGCCTCCAAGCAAGCGGAAAAGCCCACTGAACCCAAGCAGCCCGAGGCAAACGCCGAGCAGCCAGCCGGCGAACAATCCAAGTAACTAAGGCGTCCATAACGGCGAATCGCCAAGCTTGCATATTTCTTTAGCGGATAGACGGTGCCTGCTAAAATATGATCATGATCGTAGTGGGGGTTGATGAAGTAGGAAGAGGTTGCTGGGCTGGTCCCCTGGTGGCAGGTGCTGTCATATTCGATCGGCCTATGAGGGGTCTACGGGACTCCAAGGAGCTTGTAAAGGCTGATAGGGAAAGACTTGCCGAAAGGATACACAGACGAGCTCTGGTCTGTGGCCTGGGCTGGGTTACCCCGGCTGAGATAGATGGGCTAGGCATGACCGAAGCCACTTCGCTCGCTATGCGCCGCGCCGTCGACCAGCTATCCATGGACTACGACGAAATCATCATCGATGGCATCGTGAACTATCTGAAAGATGATCCGCGTGCGCGTCCCGTGGTCAAGGCCGACTCCAGCGTTCC
>CAZSAN010000035.1:0-2529 GCA_964604985.1 uncultured Candidatus Saccharibacteria bacterium
ATTTGTCCTTCATACCCTTCCCCCTTTGATACAGCCTGAGCCTGAGGATGCCCTGAAATCAGACTACCTTATCACCCCAATCAGAGAACGCCAGCACCAGTACGACTATGGCAAGCATGACGAACACGAACTGCCTGCGTAGGCTCTTACTGAGGCGGTCGGTGTGATCCAGATAGTAAAGACCCGCTATACCGTAGCCCAAGGTGCTTAGCAGCAGCGTGGTCAGCGCCACCCCCCTATAGAACAGAAGCCAGTGGCTGAGCAGCCAGGCCAGAGCGGCGCCGAAATAGCCCCAGAAATAAGCTAGCATTCTGGCGTATGGCTCGTCGAACGCGTCCAGGAAGTGCCTGGCAGCCCAGAAACAGAACAGACCGGTCAGCAGCGTAAGGGCGTATGTGGGGCCGCCGGCCCATGTCAGGTAAAGAGCGCTCAGAGCGGCCAATTGGCCGATGAAAGCCTGGGCGGTGATCATCATCATGGTAGTGCCGGGCTTGATCGCTATGAGCCAGACCGCGTAAGCAAGCACGAATAGCAACTGGGTCATAAGGCTGTCGAAGTATGCGACGAAAAGCACCGTTGAAAGGCCCACCATCAGATCAACGGCGTTAGCCCTGATGTTGGCCGGCCAGAAACGCGGCCGGACGGCGAACATGCGCCATTTGCTAAGCACTACGATGACGCCGGCAGGTATGGCGAGATTCAATCTGATCAGGACGAAGATGGCTGCCGGCAACACCAGCAAAAGTCCCATGTGCAGGAAGGACGAAACGCCTTTAGTGGGCTGTAGCTTGCGAAGGGTTGGCCTCATCGTTACCTATTATGATAACAAAGTCGGCGCCATTTGTTTGTATGGTATTGTCCGGAAGGGTCGTGGAAGCCGTCACGCCGATGCGTTGTTCTAATTTACGCTTGGTGTAATCCTTGCCGCCATGACTCATATCTATCAGCTCCGTATTGGTCCAGCCGGAGCTAGGAGTGTTGCCGACCGCCGTGACATTGTAGCCGTAGGCTTTCAACTCCTTGGCTTTCCTGCTGGCGGCATCAGGCAGGAGCGTACCGTTAAGCACCAGTATCTTGGCCTTTTCCCGGACCAGGAAAGGATCCTGCAACTTAAGGCTTATGAACTGATGTATGGCGCGGTAATTGAATAGGCCGGCCTTCGGCAGCACCACGGATTGGCCATTGATGTTACCGGTCGTGATATAAGGATTCTTACCGTTATCCAAGCCGACGGACCCCGTCTCTGACGAACCTATGTTCCTGGTCAACTGGTACAGGCGCTTGGCGTTGCTCAGGGATAGGTCGGTCTGTATGTTGTCCCCGAAACCGTTTATAAGCCGGGATATCTTAAGCGGATTGCTGAGCGTGCCCAGGCTGACTATCTTCGATTTCAGAGCGACCAGGACAGCCCTCTGGCGCTGGGCGCGGGCGAAGTCGCTGGTAGTCTCTCTGGAGCGTACGTAGCGCAGCGCCTGGGATCCATCGAAGTCATGCAGGCCGGCTTTGGCTATAACCGGGCTGTTATGGTTCTCCCACGCCATGGTCGGATCAATCAGGTCATTCGGTACGTCGACCCTGACACCGCCTACGGTATCGACCGCCTTTTCGAAAGCCTGGAAGTTCACTATGACGTTGTAGTCGACATCTATGCCAAGCACATCTGACACCGTCTGATCCACCAGATCATAACCGGCCTGGACGGCCTTGGGGTCCGTGCTGCCAGGAGCCTCTTTGCCTAGGTAATTGAATTCACCGGTCTCCCAGGCGGCGTTCAGCTTCATGACACCTTGGCCCGGTACGTTAACCCAGAGATCCCTTGGGATACTTATGAGCGTGGCCTTGTGGTTGATCGTGTCTATACTTGCCAGCATCATGGTGTCCGTCAGATCGGGCGCATCGTGTCCGGCACCGCCCCGGCCCAGCAGCAATATGTTCACGCGGCCAGTACTCTCGCCCTTCAGCAGGTCCGGGTTCGCATTATCATTAAGGGCCGAGGCGGTGCCCCGGAATACCTTATGAAGCTTGAAATAACCCTGTGAGAACAACAGTCCGCCAAGCGTTATGACCAGCACCATCATGACCGCCATGCCGCGGAAAGCTAAGCGCCTGGTCTTCTGCCACCTGGTATTTGCGAACAGCGCCTCCAGCCGTGAGGGGCTTTCCTCGCCGGGTAATTCCATATCTATAGGCATGCGTTTGGCCAGATGCTGCGCGGATACCGGTTCGACCGGCACCACAGGCTCCACGACGGCCGCTACGGCCATGGCCGGCAGCGTCTTGGCAGCGTGATGTTTGGCAGCCGTCGCGGGAACGGCGGCATGCGGTCTGGGCTGCGGGCGTGCTTCTACTACCTTCGGCACAGGTATAGGATTTCCAAAGGTTATTTTTGTTGTTTGGCGCGGTTTTTGTATTGCCGGCCGTCTGTACCTTGACGGGTCCATCTCTTTTTACAAGCCCTAGTTTATACCCTTTATGCTTGCATGTAAAGACCTTTCAGGCCGAATTAAGGCCATATGCTATAGTGAGACA